>JBJOOW010000470.1:0-8497 GCA_046051095.1 Bacteroidota bacterium
ATTTCAAATAAGCCGTCAACACCAGGTAGTTGCACAAGGCTGGCGTCGCCGCTGTAAAGCTTTTTTTCCGGAGTAAGAATATCTAATGTCATTTGTATTAGATGTTAGAACTAAGAACCAAGAACCAAGACTTGAACTATCTTGGTTCCCAGCTCTTGGCTCTTGGTTCTAAAAATTATTTACCAGCCTCAGCAATTAGTTTCTCGCCTTTGGCAATAGCTTCTTCTATAGAGCCTACCAGGTTGAAAGCTGCCTCTGGGTATTTGTCAACCTCGCCGGCCAATATCATGTTAAAGCCTTTGATAGTTTCTTCAATTGGCACCAGTACACCCTTTAAGCCGGTAAACTGCTCGGCTACGTGGAATGGCTGCGAAAGGAAACGCTGCACACGGCGGGCACGGTGTACCACCAGTTTATCGTCTTCGCTAAGCTCGTCCATACCCAATATGGCTATAATATCCTGAAGCTCTTTATAACGCTGTAAAATTTCTTTTACACGCATGGCACAACCGTAGTGAGCATCGCCCAGTACCTGTGCGTTAAGGATACGTGAAGTTGAATCCAATGGGTCAACCGCAGGGTAAATACCAAGCTCGGCAATTTTACGGCTTAGTACCGTTGTTGCATCCAGGTGGGCAAAGGTTGTTGCCGGAGCCGGGTCAGTCAAGTCATCTGCCGGTACGTATACTGCCTGTACCGATGTGATTGAACCACGTTTGGTAGAGGTAATACGCTCCTGCATTAAACCCATCTCGGTAGCAAGGGTAGGTTGGTAACCCACCGCCGAAGGCATACGGCCAAGTAGCGCCGACACCTCAGAACCTGCCTGGGTAAAACGGAAAATGTTATCGATAAAGAACAGGATATCGCGGCCACCCTTAGCATCGTTTTTATCTCCATCGCGGAAATACTCAGCTATGGTCAAACCAGAAAGTGCCACACGTGCACGTGCTCCCGGTGGTTCGTTCATCTGGCCAAACACCAGGGTTGCCTGGCTTTGTGCAAGCTGTGCAGGGTCTACCTTGCTCAGGTCCCAGCCACCGCTTTCCATGCTGTGTTTAAATTCTTCGCCGTATTTTACAACGTTACTTTCAATCATCTCACGCAGCAGGTCATTACCCTCACGTGTTCTTTCGCCCACACCTGCAAATACCGAAAGGCCCGCATATGCTTTGGCAATGTTGTTTATCAACTCCATGATAAGTACGGTTTTACCTACACCCGCACCACCAAACAAACCAATTTTACCACCCTTCGCATATGGCTCAAGCAGGTCAATTACTTTAATACCGGTAAACAGTACCTCGCTCTCTGTTGCCAGATCTTCGTAGGCTGGCGGCATACGGTGAATAGGGTAGCCACCTTGTTTGTTTACCTGTACATTTATACCGTCTATAGCCTCGCCAATAACGTTGAACAGACGGCCTTTAATACCATCGCCTACTGGCATGGTAATAGGGGCACCGGTATCAACCGCGTTCATACCTCTTCTTAAACCATCGGTAGAGTCCATGGCTACGGTACGTACACCGTCTTCGCCTAAGTGCTGCTGCACCTCTAGTATTACTTTCTGACCGTTATCGCGGGTTACCTCCAAAGCGCTCATAATCTGAGGCAGCTTCGAGCCCTCGGCCTCAAAACTTACGTCCACTACCGGACCGATGATCTGTTTAATTTTACCAACGTTTGCCATGCTTAATATGGATTGATTGTTTATTGCTTTTTAAAATGCGGTGCGAAAATAGATGGAAAAGCCAATTTTCAAAATGATTTGTTCAAATAGCCCCCGGGGGTGGATAACTAGCCCCTAACCGCCCCGTTTTGCCCTACTATACTATATAGTATACCGCCGTTGCTTTTAACGGCATTTTGTAGCCACTTTTATAACGATGTTAATACCCTTGTTGCTTAAATTGCTGTTATTCAGTTGTTTGTAAAATGCAATGTTAATACCCCTACACTCTAAAATGTTAACCCCTTTATTATATGTTGTTTTAGTTTAATGTGAATAGGCGGCGTTTTTTTGGCGCAGCATTGGCATTAGTAGTTAAAAACTAAATACCATGAGAATGTTCAAATTTCTGTTTTGCGCTGCGGTGTTGGCCGTATGCCTTAACGCGTGCAACAAAGATTCTGACAAAGCAAAATCTACCCTGGCAGTACACATGACCGATGCCCCGGCCGCTTACAATGCGGTAAATATTGATTTACAGGCTGTTGAAGTAACCGGCAGCGGTGGTGCTACGGTAATGCTAAACGTTACACCCGGCATTTATAACCTGCTTGATTATGCCAACGGGCTGGATACCCTTATTGCTATGGGTACGCTGGAAGGCGGTACTACTGTAGAGCAGATTCGCCTTATATTGGGTAGTAACAACACAATAGTTGTAGATAATGTTACCCACCCGCTTAGCACCCCCAGTGCCGAGCAAAGCGGGCTAAAACTACAGGTACATAAAACGCTGGAGGCCGGCGTGGCCTACAGCATACTGTTAGATTTTGATGCCAACCAGAGTATTGTAGAAACCGGCAACGGCACCTATAAACTAAAACCCGTAGTGCGTACTATAGAGGCTGCTGTCAGCGGTTCCATTACCGGCAGCATAGCACCGGCAGGGCTTATAGCCTCGGTTACGGCAACCTCAAGCGCAGGGGTGGCTTACTCATCGGCGGTGGCGGCCAACGGCAGCTTTTTAATTGCCGGCCTGCCATCGGGTACTTACTCGGTAACCATTACCCCAGCATTGCCCAATTTGCCGGTTACTATTAATAACGTAACTGTTACCACCGGTGTGGTTACACAGGTAGGGGTTACTGGTTTTTAAATAGCAGTTCACTTAAAAGTAAACAGGCAGACGGAGTATCCCATCTGCCTGTTTACTTTTTGCTAGAATAAGAAGTGTATTTTCATTCACAGCAGGGTCCCGCCACGCTTATTTTTTAGCGGAGACCCCGCTGGAACAAAATGTTACAAAGTGTGCATCGTTTTGCTCCACTATTTTATATCTATCGCCAGACATATTGACTTTTCCGGCTAATTTATAAAACGCATTACAAATGCTATAGCCTGTTACATCCTCGTTCCCTGGCTCGGGCTTAGCTACAGACGAGGACGAGTTGAGCTTTTTAATTTTTCAATTTGAGCTTTCAATAAATCAACGTAATTTAATGTGTTTAACTCAGGTGGAAATCCTCTAACCAACAGATGCTTTATGGGTATTTGAAAAATAAAAGCTTTGCCGCCATAAAGTTTGATAAAACAATATGGGTAAATGAAAAATCCTATTGATTCAATTGAATCGATAGAGTAGCTACTTTTTCTTCCTATAATATTTGTAAATATAATTTCATCGCTTGTAATATTAACCTTTTGTAACCTAGATTGAACTACAATTAAAAAGATGATAAATAAGGAGAAAACAAAACCCATTGATATGTCAATTACTAAACCAAACAAGGCGATAATGACAAGAGAAATAATATACAATAGTATTAATAAAATGTTACCACCATCACCAATTTGCTTCATTATATAAGTGTTTTTTCTATCCGTGTTTGATGTTTAGCTTCCGTAAAAACAAACAGAGCAGCGTTACCAACCACTAATATAACCTAAGGTACAAGAAACCGGCTACATTCTTCACCAAAGGGGGGTATTTAAGTTCCGTAGGAACGACATATATGGTAGCCCCGGGTTTCAACCCGGGGTTAGGTAGCAAAAAAGTGTTGAGTCCCGTAGGGACGACACGATGTTATATTCTTGCACCCAAAAGGCGACTGTGGTTTTTAATTCTTTTTAATCCGAAAGATAGGCAGTCGCTGTAATACAATAGTACTCAATACAGCATACAGTGTTCCAAAAGCCATACATACAAACACGTAAATAAAACCTCTGATTGCCGGGTTTAATTTTGTAACAGCAATTGAATCCACAATGTCTTCTTTAGATAATTCGGAGCTGTTAGAGGCCAGCTCCTGTTTATAATACTCAACTACCTGCGATGAAAGGTCCGGTACTATATAGTTATTAAGTATAATAATGTAGAGTGTATATAATGCCCCGCTCAACAGTCCGGCTAAAACGCCAATTTTTACTGTTTGCCGCCATGAAAAAGACGACGGGTCAAGTTTTCTAAACCGGTATACGCCCCCAAATACAGACAATGCAAATATTGTCCAGTATACATAGTTGAGTGTTTGCTCGTTTCGTACAATCATACCTGTTTTATATCGTACAATGGCTATGCTGATAACCACTATGCCTAAGGCTGTGCCCAGCATCATTCCAATTTTAACTGGCAGATTTTTGTTTTCCATCATCAAATTCATTATTTCTTTTAAGAAGAAATTTGGGTTGGTTTTTTGTCTTGATCGGTGTTTAGCTTCATATAAAAATAAATAAAGCAGCGTCACCAACTACTAATATAGTTTATCGCTGCTAAACCCTGTTCTGTATTCTATCCTAACTTAATACAAAACGCAAAGGGCACAGCCTTACTCTAAAAGTATGGCTATGCCCTTTGTGCTTTAATAAGCAAGTACTACTGTTTGCTTAGTTGGTATTTGTTGGTGTTGCCGTTACGGTCTTTCAATAACATAATATAGCTACCTGGCACTACTGTAGTAAGGTTTAGTGTAGTGGTTTGGGTAAATGTATTTGTAGTTATCAGGCGGCCGGTAATATCGTACAGGCTGTACTCAAACACTTCGCTGCTGTTGCTGCTTATTTGCAGGCTGCCGGCAAAGGGGTTAGGGTACACACGCACCTGTATGGCTGCAGGTATAGTTGGTATGCCTACGGTAGTAACTGTAATAGCTGTAGATGTGTTGCTGCAACCATCAGCATCGGTTACCAGTACGGTGTAGCTGCCGTTTTGCGTAGCTGTATGGCTTTGCGTGTTGGCGCCAATTATAGCGTTATCATCTACCAGCCATTGGTACGTACTGTAAGCACTTGTAGTAAGTGTGTTGCCGGTTTGTGTAATTACCGGTTGTGGCAATGCGTTTACGGTAAGTGTAAGCGTAACTATCGAGTCGCAGCCACCCACACTGGTAAGTGTATCCATATACTGGCCGGCCTGGGTAAGTTGCTGTCCGTTAAAGCTGTAGCTATCGCCCTGGCAAACTGCAGCCTGTGCCGATGCTGTTATAAAACTGCTTACGCTCAGGTTTAAAGTAAGCAGACTATCGCAGCCCTGTGTGGTTTGCAGCGTATCGTAGTAAGTGCCTGTCTGTGTAAGTTCGGCGCCGTTAAAGCTAAAGGTTTGTCCGGTGCAAATGCTGCGGTTAAGAGTACCGGTAGCCTGGTTTTTTACTTCAAGGTTTAATACCACAAAGCTATCGCAACCCAATGTGTTTACCAGCGTATCGCGGTACGTTCCGCTTTGGGTAAGTGTTTGTCCGTTAAATGCAAAGCTGCTGCCGTAGCATACGCTCTGTGCAATAGTAGCAGTACTTGGCAGCGCTACGGTAAGGGTAGCCGCCGTAGATGTTGCATTACCGCAGTTAGAGGTTACTTCTACTGTATACACACCGGCATTATTTGCCGATACGTTGTTTAGCGTCAGAGTGCTGGTGTTGGCGTTAGGTATGGCTACGCCATCTTTTTTCCAGGTATAAGTGGTTGAGGCACCGTTGGCTACTATGCTAAGTGTTGCGCTGCTACCGGCACATACCGTTTCCGATTGTGGTTGCTGGGTTATTTGCAGGCTGCCTACAATGGTTACTACAGCATCGGCCGATTGTTCGGTGCCGCAGTCGCCGGTTACATCTACGGTGTAAGTACCGGCATCGTTACTGGTAGCGTTGCTAATGGTGTAGCTGGCAGCACCGGTGCCTACGTTGTTGCCGTTCTTTTTCCATTGGTAAGTAAGGTTAGCGCCATTGGCCGCCACGGTTAGCGTTAAGCTGCCACCGGTGCAGGTGCTTTGCGCTTGTGGTTGTGTAGTAATGGCCGTTACAGTTTTTACTGTAACCACGTTAGATGAAGTAGCCGAGCAGTTATTATCGGTAACAGTAACGGTATAGGTAGTAGTAACGGTTGGGCTAACTGTAATGCTGCTGCCGGTGCTGCCGTTGCTCCACGCATAGGTGCCACCACCGGTAGCGTTAGCCGTAATAGAAGTGCCCGGGCATATAAACGGCGATGAGGTAAAACTTACAAAAGCCTGTGGCAGTGGTGTAACGTTTACCAGTTTAGCGGCAGTAGCTGTGCAGCCTGCTGCATCGGTAGCGGTAACAGTGTAGGTAGTATTACCCGATGGGCTAAAGGTAGCAGTGGCATTGGTACCGCCGTTGTTGCTCCAGTTGTAACCGGTACCACCGCTGGCGGTAAGCGTAGCCGCCGAACCGGCGCATATGGTAACACTTGCAGGGTTAATACTAACTGCCGGACCAGCACTTACAGTAAGGTAAGCTCCGTTGGTGCTTATAGCGCCACAGCTTCCGCCGCTAACCTCGCAGGTATAAGTGCCGGTATCGGTAAGTGCTATGTTGCTAATGGTTAAAGTAGCCGCCGTTTGGCCGTTTATGTTTACGCCGTTTTTCTTCCACTGGTAGCCGGTGCCACCGGTAGCTGCTACAGTAAAGGTAGCCTGCTGGCCAAGGCATTTGGTAGTTGCTTGTGGTTGGGTAGTAATACTAACGTTGCCGGTATTAACCAGTACGTTTGCTATGCGCGATGAGGTGGCCATACAGCCTGTGGTAATTACACAGGTGTATTGTCCGGCATCGCCGGTAGTGGCGTTGTTTTTGGTAAAAGTAGCTGCAGTTTCGCCTGCTATGTTGGTGCCGTTTTTTTGCCACTGGTAGGTGGCTGCTGCATCATCGGCAGCGGCTGTAAGTGTAAAGCTATTGTTGGCACAAATGCTTACGGTATCTACCGGGTGTTGTGCAAACAGCGGTGCATTATTGGCCAGCGAAAATATTTCAGATACTGATAAGGCTTTCTTAAATATCTGTACATCATCTGCCTTGCCGTTAAGGTTGCTGCCACCTATAATTGGCGATTCGCCAATTCGGAATGTGGTGCCTGCAATAGTAGGCGCAGTAGCCGATGAAGTTGTTACACCAGCTACGTAGGTGCCATTAATATATACCCTTGCTTCGCCGCTGGCAGCACCTGTTTTAATGTAGCGGTAAGCCATATGAAACCACTGATTGTTTGCAATACCTAACTGAGTATACGTCATGCCGGGTGTTGGCGTAGCGTTCTGAAAAATGTAAAATGTGCCAAAGTTAGATGATACACCAAACCCGTTCGATGCATTTGCTTTACCCATAAACTCGTTGCTGGTCTGTGTGTTGCTTACCATAAACCAGGCCGATACGGTTAGGCCGGTATCGCCGTTCATTGCAGTTATATCGCCCATATCCAGGTAGGCGTTGGTAGTGCCGTTAAAAGCATAGGCTTTATCGGTAGCGCTGTTTCTATCGGTAGTTAATGTAGTGGCAGAGCCAACTGTTGCGTTCCAGTTATTGCTTACAACATTGTTGCCGTTACCACTCATAGGGTAGCTGGCTATCAGGCTGCTGTTGCTAAGCGCTCCGGCTACGCCTACTGCTGTTACATTTACGGTGGCGGTGCCGCTGCAACTGTTGGCATCGGTTATAGTAATAGTGTAGGTGCCGGTATTGGCAACAGTAGTACTGGCGGTGCTGGCACCGGTGCTCCAGGCAAATTGTAAAGGTGTGGCTCCGTTAGGTGCGGCTGCAGTTAAAGTAGCGCCGCCGCAGGGGTTAACAGCCTGTGTTATGGTTGGCGCAACAGCGGCATCCCAGCGGTAAATGTTACCGGTAGTAGTACCTACGGCATACAGGGTGCCATCGTTTGCTACCGATACTTTGGCAATAGATGGAGTGGTAGACAATGTAACCAAACCGGTGTTGGGGTGGTAGCGCAGTACATGCCCGCTGCTGTTGGTTACATATATTACGCCACCATTGGCCGCCTCTATCGATGTATAGGCGGCTGTCATATGCGTAACCCAGCTGCCGCCGTTCCATTTATCTACGTTGCCGTTTGCTTTTAAAGCAAACAAAGTACCGTCGGTAGCTACTTCAATCTGCGTATACTCATTTACCGAACCCAACCAGCCGTTAAAGTTGCCGCTGCCACTGGTATACTGGTACGATAGTCCATTGTTGATGTTAATGGCGTATGCTTCCGAAGTTGACCTGGCGGTTACATATGTTTTAATAGTGCTGATAGGCACCGGTGTTGCCCCACCAGAGCCAGACTTATATATATTGTTTACGCCAACAGTATTAGTGCGAATAAAAGTAGTGCCATCATCGGCAATACTGCTTTGTACAGGGCCGGCGTTCTGATAACCCAGCGTGGGCAACGGAAAATTGCTCGATATCATTTGTACCCCCGAGTATCTTGTAAGGTTAACAATGGTATTGCCATTGGCATAAACACAGTTGTTTACATCCTTAGCCGATATATCGCCATACGGGCTGGTAAAGGCAACGTTGTTGGTGTTTACTAATT
>JBJOOW010000471.1:0-2655 GCA_046051095.1 Bacteroidota bacterium
AATAACGTAGAAGGAGTAGAACTGCATAAAGCCAAACGCGAAAAGCGCGATGCCTTTGTGGCCTACCTGCGCGATAAAGGCGTTAACGTAGCCATACGCCGCAGCCGCGGTAAAGATATTGACGCCGCCTGCGGGCAGTTGGCGAATAAGAATAAGTAGTGTGACTACTGCATGGTTACTTTATAATAGTGCTTTGCAAGTATTTGTAAACCGGCTCCTGCACTTGGGGCATACGCGTCAAGTTAAGAGTGCATTTTTGTATTTATCCGAAGGGATAACAGGTTTATAGTAAAATAACAGGAAGTAGTTTTTTGACCCCGTAGGTGGTCAAACATATCAGTTCATCAGTTCGACCCTTTCAGGGTCGGTAAATACAAGCTTGTGTAAATGCTATAAACATAAGAACCTTTCAGGTTCAACACCCATACCGTTTTATATCTGTTTTCTGCCCTTAACTTGACGTGTATGCCCCCTGGGAAGGGATTAAGTAGCCTTTTACTACCGCGGTTTGTTTTATTTATACAACTACTGCGTAGTTATTTAACGTACTGCTTTGCAAGTATGGGTGAACCAGCTCCTGCACAAGGGGCATACGCGTTAAGTTAAGAGTGCATTTTTGTATTTATCCCGAAGGGATAACAGGTTTATAGTAAAATAACAGGAAGTAGTTTTTTGACCCCGTAGGTGGTCAAACATATCCAGTTCTTCAGTTCGACCCCTTCAGGGTCGGTAAATACATGCTTGTATAAATGCTATAAACATAAGAACCTTTCAGGTTCAATACCCATACCGTTTTATATCTATTTTCTGCCCTTAACTTGATGTGTATGCCCCCTGGGGAAGGGATTAAGTAGCCTTTTACTACCGCGGTTTGTTTTATTAATACAACTACTGGTAGTTGTTTAACGTACTGTTTTGCAAGTATGGGTAAACTGGCTCCTGCACTAGGGGGAGGTTAAGTGAGATCTGTATTAACGTATGCTACTGGCAATGCCTTACGCGCATATATAAACCATTAAACAAATTATGATAATAATTAATTTGTTTGTTGAGGGGGTGGGTTAACACCAAAATTATACAACTACCTAAAAACGAGCTGTTTAAGGTAGGGGTGGGTTAACATAATTACAAAGTCGAGCCGTTTTCGGCACGGGTTTTAAGCGCTGCGGTCTGCCTTTCAAACCCATTTTGTACAGCCTTAAGGGGTATAAAGTATTTAAGTAATCCGGTAAACTCTTCGCGGGTGCGGTAGGTGGTTGGTGCGCCGGGCTGCTGTGTAAGCCATTGGTAACGGGTGGCTTTAACCAGTCCTAACTTTGCCAGCACATCGGTATACCGGTAAGCCCAGTGGGCCTGTGTATTGCCGTTGGCATCGGTAACCGGTGCCTGTACATCGGTAACTATTTCGCCACTGGTGGCAGTGCCGCCGTTTTGCCAGCGCACGTATAATTTCATGGTAGTACCGGGTTGGCTTACATCGCCGGCCCTATCGGCGCGGTATACAAAAGGGTTCCATTCACCATAGGCATCGGTATGCAGCATTACCTGCCACACAGTTTCAAGCGGGGCGTTAATGGTTAGTTGCGTTTCGGCGGCAATGGTTTTCATACAAGGTAAACATAGTATTAATGCTACACATGGGTAATGGTGTTACTTAATAATTTGTAAAGCCGCAAATGGCTGCTATATACCTCACAGCAATTCTTATTTTTGGAGCGATGGCAAAAACGGCATTAATTATTGGTGCAACAGGTTTGGTGGGTGGCCACTGCCTGAATGAATTACTGGCCTCACCGGCTTATGATAAAGTGGTGGCGCTAACCCGCCGTGCCTTAACCATTACCAACCCTAAGCTGGTTAACGTGGTTACCAATTTCGATGATCAGGATGCGCTGCTGCGCCATGTGCCCTGCGACGACGTGTATTGCGCTATTGGTACTACCATTGCCAAAGCCGGCAGCCAGGAGGCTTTTAAAAATGTAGACCTGATAATACCGGCTATGATAGCACGCCTGGCACACGTAAAAGGTGCGCGTAAGTTTATACTGGTATCATCGCTGGGGGCCAATGCCGGCTCTATGGTTTTTTATAATAAAATAAAGGGCCAGCTGGAGAATACACTTAAACAACAGGGCTATCAATCGCTTATTATTTTCAGGCCAAGCATACTAATGGGCGAGCGCAGCGAAAAACGCAGTGGCGAAGCCATTGCACAGGCTGTTGCACGTAAGCTGCCTTTTCTTTTTAGCGGACCATTTAAAAAGTACCAGGGCACACCAGCCGATTTACTGGCTAAAAAAATGGTAGCTGCAGCACAGCAAAACACTACCGGCGTTCGGATAATAGAGAACGACGAGATAATGAAATAATGAACCTTGGATATTTATTGTTTATAACCCGTGAGAAGAACAACTACACTACATAGTATTACAACAGCGTTTGCACAAACCCTACGCAACGCGCTTATATTTTTACCGTTGCTGATGCTAACCGCAACCGGCCTGCAGGCGCAGGATAAGCAGGAAAAGGAAAAGACTTTTATTAACTACCGCCAGCGCCTGCTGATGCAAAAGCGCGAAGAAGGTGGCACGGTAGAGAAAGTAGACTCGTTCAGCAAGTTGCATTTAATGATTGGTGGCAACGTATACCAAACCG
>JBJOOW010000472.1:0-5175 GCA_046051095.1 Bacteroidota bacterium
GGCAACAACACACGTACAGCATACAACAACCTGCAACAAACACTACCCGGCTTTTTGCTTGATACTTTAGAGATAAACACCAATGAGGTAGCATTATACAAACGGCTGTTAACCGATGACATTAGTTTGCTGCCCGAAGACAAAATACATAGCTCGGGGTATGTGTTACATACATTAGAAGCATCGATATGGTGCCTGCTAACTACCGAAACTTACGCCGATGCTGTACTTAAAGCTGTTAACCTTGGCGAAGATACCGACACTACCGGCTGTGTAACCGGCGGGCTGGCAGGTATTGTATATGGGTACGAAAACATACCTGCCGAGTGGCTGAATGTATTAGCCCGCCGCCACGATATTGAGAACCTTGCTTACGCACTAAATAAAAAACACCTATGAACATAAAATTATGGCGACCTGTTGGCGTAAAAGAACTGGAACTTATTGAAGAATCTGGGTGGAAGAAGTTTCCACCCAGGCTTTACTGGCAGCCAATATTTTATCCGGTACTTAACTTTGAATATGCTGCACAAATAGCAAACGACTGGAACACCAACGACCCCAACTCGGGCTATGCCGGTTTTGTTACGCAGTTTGAAATACCAGAGCTGTATTACAACAAATTTGAAGTACAGAATGTAGGTGGCCAGATGCACAACGAGCTATGGGTACCTGCCGCAGAGCTGGAAGAATTCAACAATAATATTATTGAACGGATAAGTGTGGTTGCTGCTTTTTATGGCCCCAATTATACAGGTAACAGGTTATACTAAACCAACTATAGCTGGATAATATACATCACGGGCACCTCATCTACCAGCCACACATTATTCTGCGACAGGTAGAACACAATACCATCGCGGCTCATAGCTGCGGCATCTATCTGCAATACTACGGGCTTGCCATGGCGGCTACCTACATTAATGGCCGTATCGTATTGCGCGCTAAGGTGCACATGTAACCGTTGCTGTTTATTTAAACCACCTGCCATAATAGAGGCAAGATTTTTTTCTGCCGTACCGTGATATAGTACATCGGGCGGTGTAGCATGTTGCAGTTCTACATCTACCTCTATACTATGGCCCTGGCTGGCACGTATACGGGTTTTATCATCGTTAAAGGCAAAGCGCTTTTTATTGTTGGTAGCAACAATTTCATTCAGTATTTCAAAATCGATACCGGCGCCTTTGGCGTTTAGCTTTTCAATCAGTTCGTTCACATCGGCCCAGCCGTTAGCATCCAGTTGCAGGCCAATCTCTTCGGGTTTATGTCGCAGCACCAGGCTTATAAATTTGCCGGTGTGGGTTAGTTTTTTGTTCATGGGTATTATAATTCTATAAATTAAATACAAGTTTTCTCACTACGCAAAGCCTTCGTTCGAAATGACTAAGACGACGAATATAACGCATCATTAGATTGCTTCGTCTTCCGCCAAAGCGCGGACTCATCGCAATTACGTAGTGCATTAATAAAAAAGGCTCCCGCATCAGCGGGAGCCGGTTACTATTTAGCGGGTGTAAAAATCTGTTTCAGTTGGTCAACCACCTGGTTGCCACCCGACACTGTAATGCTGTTTATCTTTTCGGCTATACGTTCTACGTATTCCATCTCTTTAAGCTTGTACAGCATTTCGTTTTCTTCCATCAGCTTGGCAGTGTTCAGCAAGCTACGGGTAGAGGCTGTTTCCTCACGACGCATGATAGTGTTGGCCTGTGCACGCTTTTCGGCAATCAGCACCTGGTTCATTATATCACGCATCTCGCCAGGTAGTATAATGTCGCGCATACCGCAGTTTACTATTACTACACCCAGTTGCTCTGTTTTATCTGCTACCATCTGCATTACAAAAGGCGCTACGGCTTCTTTACGTTCCAGTATTTCATCCAATGTGTAGCTGCCTACGTACTCGCGTAGCGCTAACTGCATTAGTGCATACAGTTGTTTTTCGTACTCTTTGTTCTGCACCAGCGCTTTTACCACATCGGCTAAACGGTACTGGGCGTTAAAGTTTACACGCAGGCAGGCTTTATCTTTGGTAAGTATCTCCTGTCCGTTCATCTCCAGTTGTAGCTGACGGGTATCGGCCACCTGTACACTTACCGGTGTGTTGTTTTTCCAGTAGTAGTGCAGGCCCGGTTCAAGTACTTTTACAAAGCGGTTATCTACAAACAGTAAACCTTTCTCAAAGTTCTGTACAGCAAACACACGTACATAGTAGTACACTTCGTTTTTCATCAGCACGGCAGTATCTATAGCCTCGGTCACTTCAACCTTAGCCAGGTTTACCAGTGTAAAGGTGTAGTACTTTACTCCTTTCCAAAAACCATGGCGGCCGGCAGTTAGTACGCGTTTAAACAAACCATCTTCGTATACCAACGCTATTTCGGTATCTTTTACCTCTACCACGTTTAGTATTTCCATTAGCTCATCGTTGCTTTGTAGTAATTTCAAATCGCATGGCGGATTAAACGGCATACTCATATCGTAACGGTATACGGTTTGCCATGGCCATACCAGGTTCCATCCTTCATTTAGCATTTTTATGTAGGCACCGTTTTCGAATACCAGGCCTACCTCGTAGGCTTTAATTTTTACAAACATTGTTTTAGTGTTTTAGTTGTGTGTTATAAAATGTGTTGTGTTTGCTGCGTAAGCAACCTGCACAACGTTGTTTAAAAACAGAGAACCTGCCATACCGGCCATTGCGCGGCAGCGGAAAACAGCTTAAGTGGTTGCTGCACACAGCAGGTTTGCCGGAAAAGAAAACTCAGCAGTAACTTATCCATTAAATGTGCTGTGTGTATCAAAAACGGTATCTGCCGTTTTGCAAGCCACCGCCCAACCGTGCACAGGTAACACTTACGTGCAACCGGTACACCAGCCGGCATAGCAGCTTCTCTTAAGGTTAGCTGTTTTTAGGGAAGCAGCTAAACTTCCGTTGAAGGTAGATTATCAGTCTACTGCCTTTACCATTCGGCTACTGTTTACTTAAAACAGATGGGGGTCGAACCCATATATCCAGGTGGAGACAACATAACAACTGGAACATCTTACAAAACCTTGCAGATGCCGCCGGGCCTTACAGAAACCCCTGCTTGTTGTTTGTCATCGTATCCCCGTATCAGGGGGAAAGTTGAACCGGTGCTGTTACGCAACCAGGCTAAATCCTATTTTGTTTTTCTGCCTTTCAAAGGTCAGTTCGTTTTGGTTATATACCTCACTTACCGTCATTGGCCGGGTAATGGTTGTTGCAAAACCAAGGCTATCTGACAAGGCCTGAGCCTTAGCAATACTCAGCGCACCAAACTCGTAACGCGCTATTAACCTGCCTTTGCGCATCAGCGCGGAATCGATATTGCTTAGCTGGGTATTGAACGAACAGATGATTTGTATGTTCAAACAATCGGCCAGCAGGCCATCCGATATGTTCAGTAGGTTAGATACTGCCGAGTGGCCTGTTTCGCGCCGGTCCTGTAATACCTGCTCGGCATCTTCTATTACCAGCACCGAGTTAGGGTTATCTATCAGCAGGCTTACAAAATCCGGATCGGTAAGGTTTACCGCTACGTTATTAGGCACAAACAATACCTTTTTGCGCAGCCTTGCTATAAGGTGGCGCAGGTAGGTTGTTTTACCGGTACCGGGTTTGCCATGTAGCAGCACTATACCTTTATCGTTCTTTGTGTTTAGCCGCTTGCGGATAGTAGTATCTACCAGTGCAAAGTCATCTTCGTAGTTAGCAGCAATATTCAGTTTAGTGCGCTTTATCTCCAGCTCGGTTAAACTAAGCCTGCCCTGGTTAAACACTATCAGGTTTACTTCGTTACTACGGCGTTTGGCTTTTACTTTAAACTGAAGCATCTTTTCTGCCAGCTCATTCATAAAAGCTATATCGCTATCCTGCACCAGTATACCACAGGCACCATACGAGAACTTTAGCATGCGTTCGTTATGCATCAGCACTACCATATGGTCGAACGTATATTTTTTATCGCCGTTATCGTAGCTGCTTTCAGAGTACACCTTTTCTACTTCGCTTTCGTACTGCTTAAGTACGTAAGCGGCCGCCTTGTGTATATCTATGTTGTTGCACCATGTTTCTACCGGCATGTTGTTATACATTTTGTAGTAGAACTTTGTGGCATGAACATATCCATCCTGCAGTGTATCGGTAAAATCGCGCTTGGCAAAAACCTCTCTGTATTTTATGCTCATTGTTATTTAATTAATTGTTTACTTATGGGGTAATGCCGCCGGATAACGTTTTACATCATCCGGCACTGCACTACTCCTATTCTATCCATCCATTTTTACTATACGTGGGTAAAACAACCCTACTACATCTACCAGGTCGGCCTGTGCTTTCATTACCGCATGTATATCCTTATAGGCCTGTGGTGCTTCATCAAGTCCACCACCTATCAGTTTTACACCGTGTACACGCAGCTCGGTTTTAAGCGCATCCTTACTTACATTCTGCATAGCTTTGGTACGGCTCATTTTACGCCCCGCACCATGCGATGCCGAATTGATAGCTGCCTCTACACCTTTACCCTGCACAATAAAACCAGGGGCGGTCATAGAGCCCGGTATAATACCCAGCACACCTTCACCGGCCGGTGTAGCACCTTTACGGTGTACTATCACCTCTTCGCCTTTCCATGTTTCTTTCCACGCAAAGTTGTGGTGGTTCTCTACCATAGCAATTGGTTTTTGCCCAATAGCCTTTGCCATCTTTTTATGTATTACATGGTGGCAAGCCGAGGCGTAATCGCCGGCCAGGTTCATGGCCAGCCAGTACTCCATACCTTCCTGTGTGTTCAGGTCTAACCAGGCCAGGTGTTTAGCCTCGGCCGGTAAGCGTGTTTTCTCCATCGCTATTTTAGTGTACTGCCCTGCTATGCTTGCACCCAGCCCACGCGAACCAGAGTGCGATAGCAGCGCCACGTATTTACCTATTGGTATGTTCAGTGCGTTTCTCTCGCTGCTTATATCCACTATACCCCACTCTACAAAGTGGTTACCGCTACCCGATGAACCCAGCTGTTTAGCAGCTTTCATCTGCAGGTTTTTTACAAAAGGTATCTGGCTAAACACATCGCTATCCAGCACCTCGTGCTCGGTAGTAGTACGGAACTCGCGCCCCGCACCAAACAGGGTATTTTCGTTTAGCTC
>JBJOOW010000473.1:0-4709 GCA_046051095.1 Bacteroidota bacterium
GCGTATGGCATTGTTGTAGTTTTTAGCTTTGGCAATTATATCTACCATATCGTTATACACATCTTTCATTGCATTAAGCTCGCTGCGCAGTTCAACCGGTAACTTCATGTAATACTCATCGTAAAAATCGGTAGCCCATTTTACGCACTCTGCCAACTGTGTGGTAATAATTGCTTCAATAGCTTTTAACCTATCAATAGTTAAGTCACCCACATGCGGCAAAATCGCTATATATTTTTGTAAATGGGTTACCAAGTTCTGTACACCCTGGTAAAAATTGGTCTTCTTAATATCCGCACCAACATCATTGGTATTAAAGGTTATCACATTTTTAATAACATCGTAAAGCGATTGCAATGCCTGTTCTTTACTACGGGTATATGCCAGTATGGCATTATGCAATTGCTGGCCCTCGTAGGTAGTATCTATATATAGCTGTAGCAGTTTGGTGTATTCCTGGTCTATACGCCTAATTACTTTATCTTCAATATCGGTCAGCAAATGATTTATCATTTGCTGTATTTTGCTCATCCATTCATCGGCTTGTATATTGTTGCGCAAACGCAGTTGCTGCTCAAAGGCTTTAATACTGTGCGGCACCAATTCTTCGTAATGTTGTGCAAAATCCTGCACGCTGTGGTTAAACAGTTTGTATAACCGGTCCCAGTTACCATCGCCAGTAGCAGAAAATACTTCAGTTTCTATTTTAGCAACTTCATCTTTAAGCTTCTTTATATCCTTTTCGCCGGAGGCAAGCAATTTGTTATAAGCTGCCTGTGCATTTATTACTGCTTTTTTAGGTTCAAATAATTTTACTTTCGATTGTTTCCCAAACTCGCTTAGCACGGTAGTAACCACACATACCTTCTTTTTTATTACATGCTCTACCCCTTCCCAGTCGGTAGCTATCATTTCAAAGTGCAGGTCTAAACCTTTAGGGCTGGTATCTGTGCCATCGGGCTTGCCGGGTATTTGCTCGGTAGGGTCTATAGCCCAAAAGCTCAGCACCTGGCCCATGCCTTCTTCCATAGCTTTTTTTACTTCCTTTAAATTGTCTTGCAGCTTCAGCAGTGGTACGGGGTTAAGGCTGGGCACATAATTATTATTGCCCCCGCCTATCGATACCTTATCAAGCCCTTCGTTAAGTGTAAAAACACTTTTAATGCGCTTGCGCTTTTTTTCGTAACGCGTTTTTGCAAAGCAACTACCGGCCATAAACGTTTCGGCGTTGTATTTATTGGTAGCCTCTTTATTATCCAAATCTTTATGGCTGACTTCGTCGCCAAAGCTTTCTAAAAACTCTTCGTATTTAAGCATGGCCACGCCGTAATAAACAACGCGCGATGCTTTGCGTATCCAAATAAACTTATGGCCCGTTTCGTGGCACATTACCAGGCGGCTAACCTCTACCTGCTGGTCGCGCCCAAAAGATATGTGGTGGTTCCACTCCAACAAATCAATATCATTTTTAGTGGCCCCGCCATTTTTTGCGGCCTGTTCCAGCTTGGTATTTTTAAAATGTATTTGTGTGCTTACCCCCAGTGGCGAAAAGGCAAGGCGCTGGGTTTTGGCCGTTAACCGGTATAGTTTGTATAGCTTAACAAGGTCTTCAGCATCTTTGGGTGTTGGTAGTGTAAGAAAGTTGGTATCGTTATCAATATCATCGTATGTACCTTTATTCCTGGGTCGGCGGTGGCCCAATACCATTAACTGCATGGGTTGCTCATCAACCGGCACAAATTCATCGTCTACTACTTTATCTTTGGCGGCCTTCTCTTTTTTGCTTTGCTTTAACGCTTTGCTAGGGCGTTTTTCAATAGTTAAAGCAGCCATCCACAACTCCGTTTCTCCACTATAAACGCCCGGTTCGGGGCTACGTGTAAATCGCCATTTAAAACGGTAATCATCCTGGTTGGGCAACTTTGGCGATAAATAAATACGGTACGGAATTTCGAGCAATGTAACCGGGCCTGCGTCGCGTATGAGCCGCTGCGGGGTTAGCCCCCATTTCACATTTTTATTGGGTACAAAGTTGTAATCAAGGCTAAACTTGCTTTTCTGCTCGTAATTGCCCAGCACAGAATCGGCATTTTTCACCGTATCAAAATCGCCATTGGCATGTGGGTAGGCATTAATATCAATAGGTATTTGCTTGTTCCAAAAAAAACCTTTTATTGAATCGTTTGTTATTTGTTTTTCTGTTCCAGCCGCATCATGGTATCTGCTGGGGGCATTAAAAATAGTTTCATTCAAATTTTGCCTTACTACCAGCTTAAACGTATTGTAATCATCCCAATCTAAAAGGGTTTCGCTATCCAGTTTTATTCTGCGCTCCTCTTCTACATCGTATTTTTTAGGCATATCGCCTTTGCTGCGCTCCTGCCAGGTACCCTCTGGCGGAAACAAAATGCGAAAAGCCAGATAGCTGTAACCCGCAATTTTTGTTTGGGCATACACAACAGCGGTACTGCTAACAGAGTTGGTCAATTCAAAATCGAAAAACTGCTCAATTATATGCTGTTGAGGCAACCTAACCACCATATAGCTTTCGGCTTGCCCATACCATGCTTTAAGATAGCGTTGGCCGTTTTTATCAATATACTCGCGGGTATTAATAAAGTAATATTCCAGATTAAGCAGGTTTTGCGGTATATGCAACCGGTACGCGTGCGATATAATTTTTGCATTCTTTACCAGTTCATTGGTGGGCTTATCGCTGCCAAACAATTTAGATAGTGCGGATAATACCGGTATGGCCGATATAGCTGTTAGCGAAGAAAACTTTAAAAAGTCTTTTCGCTTAAGGCCCTGTGTGTTATCTTCTGTGTTGTTCTGTTCCATGCTTACCGGGTTATGTTTTGTAGTGTTACCATCTTCTGTAGGGGCGTATAATTGTTACCCGTCCAGGTGGTGTACCAAATTTCGGTTTGTCTTACAGGGCTACCTGTAATTTCACGTTCAATTTCAGCCAACCATACATTGCCTTTGGGTGCAGTGGCGCGTGCCGTAATAAACTTGTGGCTATCCTTTATTTTAAAGGCCATAGTAACAATGCGCGTTTGCCAATCGCTACGCCCACCTGTAACCGGCCTCACGGGGCCTGGTAACATGTAGTTATATAAATAGTTTTGCCGCTTTCTATTTTTTACCCAAAAATGGCGTTGCCCCAAATACAGAAAATCAGCATTATTATCTAAATCGGTAAGCTCATCTTTAAACAACAGCAAGTCGCCGTTTTTTTGCTGGTCGAAAACGTATAGCCAGCATTTTTTTTCGTTTCTAAGTATAAAACAGCTATCGGATAACGGCAGCAAAGTCAAATCTTCTGCTACCGTGTCTACCTGTTTAAGTTTACCTTTTACTACCGTACATATACTTTGCTTCGCTTTGTTTGCTAGTTTATAATTTACTAAAAAGTAATTATTCATAAGGCAGGTAAAACTTATATCAGCTTCGGGGTAATTTTTTATCACTCCATCAAAATCAACATCAACAAAAGCCGGTATAGCCAACGAACTGTCAAAAAAATTAAGGAAGTTTTTTTGTGAATCTACTCCTGAGTAATAAAAAGGGTTACCGGTAAGTTTTAGCGTATTGGTTACAGTAGTAGTAGGCCCCGAAATAAAAGAGAGGTATGTGTTTTGCTTAGTTGTAGTATCGCGCAGAATAAACGAACCGGTATTTTCTTCCTGTAAAATTATAGTATTGCTATTAAGAGTATAAATTAGGTTAGATGTGGTACAGTTAGCAGCGCCCGCCAGGGGTATTACTGGCATATAGGATAGTTCAACTGCGCCTGTAGGTGTTTTTGTCTTACCCAGGTATTTATCCCTACCTTCAAAATTCAGATAATACAATGCATCGAATGTGCATGTATTATTATACCGGTACTTATTATTTGTAGTAATAACACAAACGTCAGCACCATTTTTTTCGCGCTTTAACAAGCTGCTTACATCGGTTGGTTGCGGCGTATTAAACACAGGGTTGGCCAGGTTTATGCGGTAGTGCCGCCTCCCTTTTACTAACTGGTATTCGCCGGCCCTATCGCTACCAATAGCACCACTGAAACTATCAATATCACTTATTAAAGTATCAAACATAGCGCCTGTGTGTTGCAAAATAGCCATGGTGCCATTGGCTTTATAAGCCAAAAAATTGTTTCCAGCACCACCAGCTACGCTTAGTACCTCTGCCGGAAACTGCTCTGCCAACAGTGTATTAGCAGGCTTAGTAATAAGCCATATCCTTTTTGAACTATCTTTGGCAATTAGATGTGAACTATCGCCTTTGGCAAGCGATAGCTGAACTATTCGTTTGTTATCAATAATTTTTTGCAGGTCAACAGTATCTGCTGCTGTAAATTGCCCTTGCGCCTGGGTGCAGCCAAACAACAGCATAAAAAATAAGCTGCCTTTTACAAGCAATAGGAAACATAATCTATGCATATTTTGTTTGGGGTTGTTATGTATGATACTTGGTTGCATTGCATAAAAAGCCTTGCTGGCTAAAAAGCTGTTACAAAAAATTTACTTGTTAATTGTTTTGCGTGCAAACGAATGTGCTGCACTACTGCGAATTAAAACCTAGCCGAAAAGACGAGATTTTGTTAAAGATTTGAAGCGCCAATAGTGGTATAATATGTATTAAATATTTTAAAATAATTTTGTATATATAAATTACCACCCATGCTTAACATAACAACAAAC
>JBJOOW010000474.1:0-3292 GCA_046051095.1 Bacteroidota bacterium
CCAACAACCGCAACATATTTGATGTATACAATTTTGATGGTACTGCGCTGGTAAAAGATACCCTGCAAACCAACAGCTTTAACTATACCGAAAACATTGCTGCCGCTTATATTATTTATGGCGGGGCGTATAAGGAGTGGTTAACCTGGTCGGCGGGGTTGCGTACAGAGCATACGTATATACGCAGCAACAACAATGCGGTTAACCGTAAGTACATCAGCTTTTTTCCCAGTGCCAGTATGGGGTTTGCCATTAACGATAAAAACAATTTAAGCATTAGCTACAGCCGCCGTGTTTTCAGGCCGCAGTTTCGCCAGCTAAACAATGTAATAAGCTATACCGACCAATACAGCACCTGGCAGGGTAACCCGGCGTTGCAGCCTTCGTTTGTAGATATGCTGAGCATAAGCCACAGCATAATGCACAAGCAGCACATGTTTGTGCTGGAGGCTATAGGGCAGTTGCAGAAAGCAGGTTTTATAGAGATGAGCCGTGTGGACAGCAACCGTATTACACGGGGCGGTAACAGCAACGGATCGGATAGTAAATTGTTTGCGTTAAATTTTTACTTTAAACTGCAACTAACCAAGTGGTGGGACTTACAAATGAACCACAACTACAGCTTTAACTACTACAGCTATGCTGCCGGTATTAACCGCCAGCCCATTAGCGGGCATAGTTATAACCTGTGGATGAGCACAAGTTTCAAATTCTGGAAGAATACGGTGTTTGAAATTAACGGCTGGTTTAATACCGGTGGGGTGCAAAGCCAGGGGCAGGGTTTTCCGGTGGGGGTGATTAATGCCAGCATTAAAAAAACTTTCCTGAAGGATAAGTTAACGGTATCGATAGCCGGTAACAACTTAGCCGAGACGATGAAATGGCGCTGGACTATCAGCAATACCAACCTGGATGCTACCGGTAGCTGGCAAAGCCTTAACCGTGTAGTAATGCTTACCATAGGTTACCAGTTTGGTACCAAGCCACAACAACGCCGCGAGAAAGAAGGCAACGACCGCTTAGGTGGTGGGGGAGGAAGAGGGTAAGGGGAAGTTGGAGTGTGGAATGCGGATTTTGGAATGAAAGGCAGAAATACGGATTAACCATTAAGGGCGTTGAGATCATTTAGAAATACATTGATTAACCACATAGGAACATAGAAAGGCAGAATCAGGGTGTGAGGTTATTGTAAGTGTGGTGATGTGCGAGGGGACATAGGGAACAGAGGAATACAGTGGGTTGGGGTTTTGGATTGGGGAATGCGGATTTTAGATTTAAAGACAGAGTGCAAGGGTTACCACTAAGGGCACGGAGAACACTAAGCTTACTTAATACAAAATACACTACCAACCGCATAGGAACAAAGAAACACAGAACGCAGGCTTCCGTTTTGTTGGAAGAGTTGTGTTAAGGTAGAGAATATAGAGAACAGAGGAATACAGCTGAAAATTGTACTATTATATAGCATAAATAGAAACAGTCCCGACAAATTGCCGGGACTGTTTACATAATTACCAACCCTTATTCAGTAACTAAAAGTTGTTTGGTTACGGTTTGTTTACCGGCACCGGTTAATTGTATAATGTAGCTGCCTTTGGCCAGGCCAGGCAGGTTAATGGTATTGGTGTTGCCAATGTTTTGCAGGCTTAGTAAAAGCTTACCGGTAACATCAAGCAGGTTTAAGTATTGGTAGCCGGTAGCATCGGTTAAAGTAACGGTAACTGTGCCGTTGCCATTTGCAGGGTTAGGCATAAGCAATACAGCATTGTTTTGTTGCAAAGCAGTAATACCCGTAGCGTTTTGTCCGCTTAGGCATAGCGCTGTGCTGGTAAGATCGGGTTCGTTATTGTTAATAACAGGAGTTTGCGGTTGTGGTGGCACGCCGCGTGTTACAGTAGTGGTTACATCATCGGTGGTAGCCAGTATCAGGTTATATACATAAGCGTTAACCGTGCTTACACCACACAAATCGTTTATTTTGCTAACCGGTAGCAACGCTATGTTGTTAGAGTCGGGGATAAAATGGTTTACCGACAGGTAGTGATCTGTTTCATCGCCAAACAAGTTAGTAAAAGGGCTATAGCGCAAACCGCTGTGTAAAACAACACTGGTATCGTTTACATCAACTATATCGCCACCTATGTAGTAATTGGCAATAGATGAGCCATCGGCATTAAGTACTGTAAGCGATACAGCATCGTCCTGCTCGGCAGGTGGGTTTAATGCTGCAAATTTACAAACGCCTGCCAATAGTAGTTTGCCATCGGCTTGTTCGGCTATATCGGTAAACGAACTTATAGTAACTACTACCTGTTTAGATGCTTGAGTAGTGTTGAATACCCCGTGGTATATTTCGTAGCGTTTAGCCCATAGTAGCTGGCCGGTGCTTTCGTTTATTTTGGCTACAAAGGCAGAGTCGAGTGTGGCATTGGTGCCGCAAAGTAACAGGTTACCATCGTGTAACTGTTTAATGCGGTATGCCCCCAGCAAGGTGCCGGGCACGGTATATTTTTTTGCATATACAGTTACGGTATCGTTGGTTTTAATAAGCGTTGGTTTATTATCAGATGTAGTTACAGTGTATTGTATGCCATCGGCTGTAGCCAGTGCTGTTACAAAAGGGTTATACGTATCAGGGTTTTCGGGCGTAACGGTACGTACAGCCAGTATACCCGAAGGGCCAAGCACATAGCTGGTAGTAGTGCCACCTGTAAGGGCAACAGTAACTGTGCCATCGGTAGCTACCTCGAGCGTAGGGTATGCCAGATTGTTGAAACCTTGTGGTGTTACTTTATAGCAGTAAAGCAGGCTACCCGATGATGAGAATTTTTCTACCAACATGCCAACCGAAACAAGATCCTGAGTAAGCAATACTAATCCGTTGTCGGGTGTTACAGCAGTACGGGCCATGCCGGCCTGCTGTCTTATTTTTTTGCTCCACTGTACATCTCCGTTCTCATCTAACCGGGTAACAAGTATACTGTCGTTAACAATGCGTGGTTCGTATAAAATGTAAGCACCGCCATCGGGTGTAGGGTACATTTGCGTGTGGTAGGAGC
Organism: Bacteroidota bacterium; assembly: GCA_046051095.1. Taxonomy (GTDB): domain Bacteria; phylum Bacteroidota; class Bacteroidia; order Chitinophagales; family LD1; genus Bog-950. Next base: position 3,060 of record JBJOOW010000474.1, read on the forward strand.
CCACTGCTTTGTTGTTGAAACGGATAAGTTTACCGGCATTGTTGTTGGTTGCTGCGGCGCTGAGGCCCATTGCCGATAGCAGCAAAGAGAGGAAAAGTGTTTTCATAGGTCAATATTTTCATAGGTTGATGTAAAGATACGTATATGCCGGTACGTTATATAATAAAAACGTATATGCATCTTACATTTTACAAAACCATGACAAACGCACTGCATAGGCGTTTGCCCTATAT
>JBJOOW010000475.1:0-3147 GCA_046051095.1 Bacteroidota bacterium
AACAGTATGGCCAGATTACGAGGTTTTAAGGCGGTTATCGGAGGAGTATGTAATAGTATCGCTGTATGTAGATGACCGCGAACTGCTACCTATCAGCGAACAGTATGTAAGTAATATAACCGGCAAAAAAATACGTACTGTAGGCAACAAATTCAGCGATATGCAGGCGCGCTATTTTCACTCTAATACCCAGCCATATTATGTGCTGGTATCTCCCGATGAAAAGTTACTTACAGCGCCACGAGGCTATACACCCAATACAGAAGAATATGTTTCTTTTCTGGATTGTGGACTTAGCACGTACAGCCAGCTTAGCCGACAGACAGCTTTTATGAGTGGTAGAACAGGCTTGTAACCATACAATTTTTGTTAAGCTTTACTTACAGGGGGTAGCACTTTTGCCCCTATACAGCTTATATTGTGTGTGGTTTACCAGCACTAAATTGTTGGTATAGCTGGTTTTGTGCGAAAGGTTAATCTCCTATTTTCGTACTAAGTAAAAAGAACCCAATGAAGAAGATAGCTGCTGTATGTTTACTTGCTGTTTTATTGTGGCCGTTTGGCGCTGCTGCACAAATTGTAACACCCGTTAAATGGAGCTGGAAAGCCGAGCCTTTTGCAAAAGGCGAGTACAAACTAACCTTTACTGCTAAGATTGATGCCAAATGGCACACCTATAGCCAGTACATTGGCGATGGAGGCCCGGTTAAAACTACATTTACATTTGAGAAAAATCCTGCGGTAGAAGTAGTAGGTAAAACAAGCGAACGTGGCGGCAAAGTACACGATGGACACGACCCTGTGTTTGATATGCAGCTTAAGTATTTTGAAGATTTGATGATATGCGAGCAGGTAGTGAAAATAAAAGCCGACACCAAACTTAAAGGTACATTGGAGTTTATGGCCTGCGACGACCACCAGTGTCTGCCACCCGATTTAATTGAATTTGCTTTCGATTTAAAAATGGAGCGCGGTGAAGTAAAAGGTGCAGACAATACTACAACCGGCCAGGCGGTTGTTCCGGCTATTGGTACTGATCAGCAAAAATTCGATTCGTCGGTACAGGCAGTAATTGGGCAGCAAATAACAAACGATTCGGCAAGCGCTGCATTAGCCGGTACCGATAACCGTTTTGGCGAAGCGCAGGCTAATTGTGGTGGAACTGAAGAAGCAGGCGATAAAAGTTTGTTAGCGATTATACTGCTGGGTTTTGCAGGTGGTTTGGTAGCGCTTATTACACCTTGTGTATTTCCTATGATACCGCTTACTGTTTCGTTTTTTACCAAACGTAGTGAGAGCAAAACCAAGGGCCGTTTCGAGGCCTTTTTTTATGGATTCAGTATCGTATTCATCTACTTTTTGCTAACTGTTCCTTTTCTTGTTTTTAATGTATCGCCCGATACACTAAACGAGATTTCTACCGGTGCGCCGCTTAACGTAATCTTCTTTGTCATTTTTGTAGTTTTTGCATTTTCATTTTTCGGTTTTTACGAAATACAGTTGCCTACGTTTATAGCCAACAAAGCCGACTCTGCCTCTAACGTTGGCGGGCTAATAGGTATATTTTTTATGGCGCTTACACTCGCTATTGTATCGTTCTCTTGCACAGGTCCTATACTAGGGTCGTTATTGGTGGGTGCGCTTAGCTCGGCAGGTGGTAAACTTAACCTGGTTGCGGGTATGACCTCTTTTGGTCTGGCGCTGGCTTTACCGTTTGCCCTGTTTGCCTTGTTTCCTCAAATGATGAAGTCGCTGCCTAAATCTGGTGGTTGGCTTAACTCGGTAAAAGTGGTACTGGGTTTTGTTGAACTTATTTTTGCCTTCAAATTTTTATCTAACGCCGATTTGGTTGCACATTGGGGTATACTTAAACGCGAAACGTTTTTAGCGGTATGGGTAATACTGGGTGCCGGATTGTTTGCATACCTTATTGGTAAACTAAAATTTCCGCACGATTCGCCTTTGCAAAAACTTTCGCCGGTGCGCATGGTAGTTGCTGTAGTTGCTTTGCTATTTACCGTGTACACAGCCTATGGCATTGCCGGTAACGATCTTAAATTGTTCAGCGGTTTCCCTCCGCCAAAATTCTATTCATTATTAAAAACCGATTCGGCTATAGAGCCAATTAAAAACGATTACGATGCGGCCCTTGCCAAAGCAAAAGCCGAGGGTAAACCTTTAATGATAGACTTTACAGGTTGGGCCTGTGTTAACTGCCGCAAAATGGAAGAAAATGTGTGGCCCGATGCAAAAGTACTGGAGCGCCTGAAAGAGAAATATGTTATTGTATCGCTGTATGTAGATGACAAGAAACAGTTGCCCGATAGTGAGCAATACGTAAGCCCGGTAACAGGTAAAAAGATTCGTACGCTGGGTAATAAATACAGCGAAATGCAGGCCCGCTATTTTAAGGCCAATACGCAACCTTATTATGTATTGGTTTCGCCCGATGAGAAACTGCTTACTACACCACGCGGCTATACGCCCGATGCAGATGAGTATGCTGGTTTTTTAGATTGTGGACTGAATGCCTATGTGCAGCTTAGCCAAACAGCTATGGTTAAACCATAAGCGAAGCCGGTAATACTATACGGAAGGTGGTGCCACCCGATGGGTTATCTTCAATGTATATGCGGCCGTTCATGCTTTCAATTATTTTTTTGCAGATAGTAAGGCCTACACCCGAACCGGCATACTGCTTTTCGGTTTGTATACGGTGGAATATCTGAAATACTTTATCGCGGCTGGTTTCGGGTATGCCAATACCGTTATCAGTAATAATTATTTCAACTTCGTTTTTGCGCGTTGCTGTTTTTATGGATACAACCGGGAGCTCACTTTCATTATACTTTATGCCATTACCTATAATATTTTGCAACACCTGCAGCATTTGGGTGCGGTCGGCTGTAATCTCTGGCAGGCCGGTGCATAATATGTTGCCGTTTTTCTCTTTAAGAAGTGCATCCAGGTTTAGGCGTACTTCTTCTACAACATTTAAAAGCTTTACTTTTTCTATGCGCGGGTTGGCATCTACTTTAGCCAGACGTAGCAGGTCAACTATCAGTTGGTCCATACGTTTGGCACCATCAATAGCAAAGCCAATAAACTCATTTTGCTGTTCGGTAAGGTGGCCGTTCAGGCTACGTT
>JBJOOW010000476.1:0-2764 GCA_046051095.1 Bacteroidota bacterium
CCCTTTAGGCCGAAAGTTATATTATAAAGATTTGACCCGTAAATCGGGACAGGCGTATAGTGTAAACATTGGGTTGATATTGCGTAAAGATTTTAGTTTTTATAATGTGTTAGGTGCAAAAGTATTCACCATTTCACCCGATTTTACCATGCTGTTTGGCCACGATAACAGCACACTTATTACACGCGCCGTACGCAGGCCCGGCATTAAAATAGATTCAGATAAGTTTTTTGGATTGCTGAACGTTGAGCCGGGTTTCTCGCTAGACTGGCGCATCCGCAACTTCGAAATTTTCGGGGCTTTTCACTGTGCCATACCGTTTAACGAGTACGATAGCGATACAGAAACAAGGGTAAAAAACCCAAAGAAATATTACCCGTACGGTGAGGGCGGTATAAAGTATTTGTTTAAAATAAAACCAACCCCTAAATCATCGAAGGGTAAAAAGACTACTAGTTAGCTAGCCATTGCGAAGGGTCCATCTTGTCTTTCCCCTTCCAAATTTCGAGGTGTACTTTGGTAAGGTCTTCGCCTTTATCGGTATGCAGTTTACCCAGCGACTGTTTGGTGGTTAGTGTTTGTCCGGTTTTTACAGTTACCGTTTCTATATTGCTATATACCGTAAAGTACTCGCCATGCTTAACAATTACACAGTTTTGCGTGGTAGGTAAAAAGAAAACACTTACCACAGTACCACCAAACACCGAGCGCGCATCTGAACCGGCTTCGGTTTTAATATCTACGCCATTGTTTTCTACCACTACGCCTTTCAGCAATGGGTGTTCGTGTTTACCAAAGTTACTTACCACATGGCCACGTACTACCGGCCACGGCAGTTTGCCACGGTTATTCGAAAAATCTTTCGATAGTGCCTGCTCTGCCGGTGTAAGCGGCATAGTTTCGGTGCTGCCTTTTTTAACTGCAACATCTTTTGTTGTACCGGTAGCATTGCCGCCGTTGCGCTTGGCTGCCTCTTCAGCTTTTTTACGCGCCAGCCTTATCTCTTCTTCAATAATCGATTGTATGCGGTTGTTAAGTGCTGCGGCTGCCTTGCTTTTCTCCTGTTGTGCTTTGCGTAGTTTTTTCTCCTTCTCCATCAGCTGTGCAACAGCCTGGTCTTTCTCTTTCTTCTCGTTTTCCAGTTCGCGTTTTTGCGCTGTCTGGCGTTGTAGCAAACTTTCTTTTTCCTGTTTGTTTTCCTGTAGGTCGTCCTTTATAACCTGTAACTCGCCTATGCTTTTTTGTATAGCCAAAGCCTGGTTACGCCTGTACTCTGCAATTTTAAGCAGGTAATTGTACCTGCGTATAGCATCGTAAAACGATGGCGATGAAAGCAAAAACACAACCTGATTTTGCAAGTGCTGGTTCTGATAACTTTTGCGTAGCATTTCGGCATACTCGGCTTTCATTTTTTCTACCTCGCTGGCCTTAACAGTTATCTCTACTTCTGTTTTATCTATCGTTTCATCAAGGTCACCTATCTGGTTATTTATATTGCTTATTAACCCCTCGCGCGATTTTATTTTAGCCTGCAGCGATAATATTTCGCTCATGCTTTTTTCTTTCTTAACGCTGTTGGTTTTAATGGCGGCTTCTATGCTCTTAATCTCGTCCTGCAGTTTTTTCATTTGCTGCTGCAGTTGTTCTTTCTTTAGCTTGCTGCTTTGCTGGGCGCTAGCGGGGTATGGCAATAAAGTAACAAAAGCAAATAGCAAGCATACAGCAAACAGCACCCGGCTGCTTACTTCTAACTTACCACTTCTAACTTCTAACTTGTTTGTCATTCCACTCGCTTATACTTATCGCTCACCTCAAATGGGTAGCTTAATTCTTCATTTGCCTGGGCCTTGTTTATGGCCATATCTAACCGGTATACTGTTCCATCGCGGTTTATTACAATGCTCCGCTTATAACTGAACGGTTTTTGGCTTAAAGAATTATACGAGTCAAAGGTAATTGTCATATCCTGCTTCAACAGCTTGTCTTTCAACAGCAGTTTTTGCATGGTGTAGTTTACTGTGTCCACCCACACCTTCTCCAGCATTTTATCGCTTTCCAAATAAATCACTACAGCACTGTCTTCGCGTACTGCAAGGCGAGCCCGGTCATCAATAGCAATTCGCTCACCGGCTATTATCTGTTGCAGCATGGTAAAGTTTACCGGCATAGCAATCCAGGTACGCAGGTAGTTCAGGTCCTTAACGGTATACTCGGCTGTAAGTTTATTCAATAAGCGGAAAGAGTCGGGCATAATAAGTACGCGGGCACCTTCAAAGCCAAACATGCTCAGGCTCATCCATACCACACTGTCCTTTTTTACACGTATACTACCGTTAAACTGCTGGGCTACGCTACCATCATCCCAGGTTAAGGTGGTGCGCGTTGCCAGTGTAGTATAGCCTAACCGGTTGGCATCTATACGCGACAATAGGGTGTCTACATTCAGTTGCAGCGTGTCTTGTGCTGCTGCTGAAAAGCAAAGAAGTAAAAACAAAAATGTGAGCTTCAGATTCATGAAGTGCGATAAGCTAAAGATTGTGCCAAAAGGCCGTTATAGTGTCTTAACAAACAGTTTAATGGTTCTACCTTCGTCCTGCATGGATATGCGTATTCTGTTGCTTGGTTCCCAATGTATATAGGCTCTGCCTTTGTCTTCGTCTATAACCTCTAAACGTGTGCACCCTGGTAGTACAAATGGCGTTATAGGTGGTATTCTGGCAAATACATCTTCTATACTTAATGGCTTGCCATGTTCATCAAATAC
>JBJOOW010000477.1:0-7329 GCA_046051095.1 Bacteroidota bacterium
CCAATAGTAAATTCGCCGCACCCTACAGCAGCGCACGACAAACTTTTTTGGCGAAGCGAGTTTAACAAGGCCATACGCAAGGGCGATTACAAACTGATAGTGAACGAGTACGACAATACAAACCTGTTGTTTAATATTAAAAACGATAAAGAAGAGCGCCACAACCTGTACGACCAACAACCACAAATAGTACAGGAACTACTTAAAGACCTTGATATGTGGGAAGCCGACCTTGTAAAGCCACTATGGCCGCGCGTGGTTAACTACGTGTATAAAGACGACCAGGGCAAGTACGTGTATGCGTTTTAAGTTCAGCACAGCTGAAGTGTATTGCGTTCCGGGCCCTTCGACTACGCTCAGGGTGACATAAAATTACAGGGAGTCAATAATGGTTTAGATAAAGCCAACACAACCGGGCTGGCCACATCCGCATTTCTGTTTACCATCGTGGTGGGTAAGGCCGTAGTTGCAGGTTAGCTCCTCTCCTTTTTTAATAGCACGCAGGCTGTAAAACTCTACATGGTAGTTAAACACGCGCATGTAGGTATTGGGCTTGCACGAGTGGTTAACATAGCGCAGTGCCTCGTTAAAGTACGATGCATCTATAGCCTTGTTATTATTAAGCTCAACCATAGCAATGGCTTTAGTAGCCTTAACGCGCTGGCGCGCTAAACGGATAGAGATGATTTGCCCGCCCAAAGAGCCTATCTTTTTTTTGCCTGGAATATTGCCTAATGCAAAAGCGCCGGTACCGTGTATCTTGCTTTTATCGTTGCGTAGCGGGTAGTTAAGTACGCCGTTAATGGTATTGGGTTTCATTGGCTGGTAAATATAGGTTACTTATACATTACAATTAGTTCGTCCATCGCACATAGCAAGTAGTATCTTCCATCTCGCCCCAGTGTATTCTAAGAGAGTCTTTTGTTAAAGATACAATCCGTCCGTAACGTATACCATCATTATAAAAAACAATCAGATCGTGTTGATGTAAAACATAAGGCATTCTGCTATCGCCATCATAATCGGCAACATCAAAATAATCTGCATTCAAATCAAAATCGGCATGTGGGCCTTCAGGGTCGTATACCCATATATTAAATAGCAGGGTAGTGTCAATATCTGATATAATATAGCTTTGGGGTGGTCGCTCTATATTATCTATCTGAGGATTATCGGCAAAGCAACTCTCAAAAGGCACAGTCTGCCTGGCTGTATCTGCCAATGCACTATACTCATTAGAAATAGTTGGCAAAGTTTGCAAAGTATCGGTAGAATCTGCCCTGGGGGTGTTATTACACCCGGGAAGCATTAAGGCTAAAAGAATAAAAGAAGGATATACGTATAGAACACGCATATACCTCTTAATAATCGCCCAGCGTTTCTTCTAACTGGCCCAATGCCTGTGCAAGCTGCGCATCGTTAGGGGCTACGCCGTGCCATTTGTGGCCGCCCTGCATAAAATCTACCCCATAACCCATGATGGTATGCATAATGATAAATACAGGCTTGCCTTTACCGGTACGGGCTTTGGCTTCGTTTAGCGCAGCAACCACACTCTCCATGTTATTACCGTCTTTCAGTTCTACCACATCCCAGCCAAAGGCTTCTATTTTGGCTTTCAGGTCGCGGTGGCTAAGTACTTCATCGCACGAGCCGTCTATCTGTGCGTTATTATAATCAATAGTAGCTATCAGGTTATCTACCTTGTTGTGTGGGGCAAACATCAGGGCTTCCCATATCTGGCCTTCCTGAAATTCGCCATCGCCGTGCAGGGTGTATACTATCGATTTATCGTTGTTCAGTTTTTTACTAAGTGCTGTACCTATAGCCATGCTTAAGCCCTGGCCCAGCGAGCCCGACGCTGCACGGATACCGGGCAGGTGCTCGTGTGTGGTAGGGTGGCCCTGCAGGCGGGTATTAATTTTACGGAACGTGCCGAGCTCTTTTACATCGAAGTAACCGGCATGTGCCAGTACACTGTACCATACAGGGCTGATGTGGCCGTTGCTGAGAAAGAAAACATCTTCGCCCACCGCATCCATGTTAAAGTTTTTGTTGTGCTTCATTATATCGAAATACAGCGCCACCATAAACTCTGTACAACCCAGCGAACCGCCCGGGTGGCCCGAATTTACAGCGTGAACCATGCGGACAATATCGCGGCGAACCTGCGATGCAATACGTTTTAATTCTTCTACCGAAGCCATTGTGTGATTTTTGTGCCAAAATAATACGTGGCTAACTTTTGTAGTAGCAAAGTTCTTAACGGGTAGTGGAATAATTATCGATTATCTGTATAGCCAGTTTGAAATACAATTAGTTTCGCACGGAGGCACGGAGAGAAGTACAGAGTAGAGATATTTAAAGATTTCCGAAGTTTTAGCAGCAAGCCTTTCCCATAATATCTGCGCAATGAAACTTTGGAAATCTGCTGTTAGATAATTGATAACTTAGTAATGTGATAAAATATACCGCAACCATAGATAAATTTGACCAGCAGGGCGAAAAAACCGGCTGGACGTATATAGTTGTACCGGCCGAGCTGGCACAGCAGCTAAAGCCGGGCAACAAAAAATCGTTCCGTGTAAAAGGTAAGCTTGATGCTGTTGCTATTAAGCAAACGGCCCTGATACCCATGGGCGAGGGCGATTTTATATTGCCACTTAATGCTGATATGCGTAAAAAGCTGGGTAAGCGCAAAGGTGCACAACTGGCGGTGCAACTTACCGAGGATAAAGCCGAATTTGAGTTTAACAAAGACCTGATGGCCTGTCTGGATGATGACCCTAAAGCGATGGAGAATTTTAAAAAGCTATCGGGTTCGGAGCAGAAGTATTTTAGTAAGTGGATTGACAGCGCTAAAACCGCTCCTACACAGGAGAAGCGGATATTGCAAACTATAGAGGCGATGCATAAGGGTTACCATTATGGACAGATGATACGGTCGCTGAAGGGGAGTGTGTAGAAGAAGCGTTTTACTACAAATACAACACACCCCGTGCCGCACAAAGCTGCGGCACTGCCCCTCTCAAGAGGGGAAAATACAAACAGCCCATATAGGGCATTACTTAACCATATCAATAATACATCCACCCTCGTCTTGATTCGCTAAGCGCGAATCAATCCACTCCCGCCGGCGGGAGACATTCTGCCTTACGGCAGCTGGGTAGCAGCAAGTAATATTGATGGCATGACTTGCCTGGCTACAGGCTTTGCTTAGTCATGCCATCAACGTGTTTGGGTTTAGTGTTACTATCCCCCACCAACATTCGCTAAAGCGAATGCTACATCCCCAGCGTAGCATATGCATCATGTTAAGGGCGGAAAACAGATATAAAGCGGTATTGGTATTGAACCTGAAAGGTTCTTATGTTTATAGCATTTACACAAGCATGTATTTACCGACCCTGAAGGGGTCGAACTGATGAACTGGATATGTTTGACCACCTACGGGGTCAAAAAACTACTTCCTGTTGTTTTACTATAAACCTGTTATCCCTTCGGGATAAATAAAAAATACACTGTGAATTTGAAGCGTATGCCCGCGCGGAGAGGCTACTGCCTTGCGGCAGTTGGTAGCAGCAAGTAATATTGATGGCATGACCTGCCTGGCTACAGGCTTTGCTTAGTCATGCCATCAACGTGTTTTGGTCTAGTAGTTCCACATATCGTGTTCGTATTCGAACATTTGTTGTTTAATACGATCGCTTTCAAGCTGGGCATCTACGCCAGATGCATACTCCTGTATATTACGGTCGTATACGTTACTTTCTTTGTATATATAGCTTTGAAAGTAGCGCATTTCAAACAGGTCTTCCCAGCTATAGTGTTGCGAATCGTTACCGGGGTTAAACACCTCTTCTTTAGCCAGTAAATCGCGCAGCTGGGCATAAGGTATCCAATACATCGTCATGTCGCCGCGATAGTTGCCGTTGGCATCGTAATCTTCCATTACGGGTGCTATACCAATAATGCGCACCTGCATGGCCGATAGTTTGGTATCGAAATACCACACCTCTTTAATGCGGAATTTTTTGATGCGGTCCCAGCTTAACTCGTTTTTACTAACTACCTCTATCTCTCTATCAGGGTTCTCCGGGTCTATCTGAATATTTGTGTCTATACTACACCCTGTTTTAATTACATCGGCGCGCGCCATTACTTTTTTAAACTGGTCGGCATCTTCTACAGCAGGGTCGTATACGGTTATATCGCCACGCTTAGCAGCCTCGTGCAGTATCTGTATTAAAGGCTTTTGCGGGTAGCCAAAAGGCAGGTTCATTTTCTGCCGTATATCTATTACCCGCCAAATGTTTTTGCTCCACATTACATCGGCCTCGCGTACATACTCGTAAGGCAGGGGTTTCATATCCTTTCGGTTTTGTTGTTGCCAGGGCAGTTGTTCAAGGTCCTGCGCATTAGCGCTATGTATCAGGGCGGTTAGCACTAACACAGCCATAGCAATAACCAGCATTCGCCCTGCTGTTGCTTTCAATTTAGTTTCCATACCATATGTTTATTATACAATGTTGGTTAATAGAAGAAGTAACAGTTACTGCGCTGTTATATTATACCCCAGTGGTGCTATTTTTCTTACCTTATTATCGGGACCTTTTACCATAACATCATCTACAAAAAAACCATCGCCTTTTTTAAGCCCTTTCATTAGCTCTTTTGCTTTTGCATTAAATACTGGCCCTATATTTTCTACCTTAAATAACTGGCCGCTTTTAAGTACGCTGACTGTAAATGACTGTACTTTCCATGGTATACCTCCGTAGATAAAATCATCCTGTTTAGGTACTATACCATTGCGCTGTTTTATAAACTCGCCGGTTACATTACCGCCAAAAGAAATACCATCGATAGACGTTGCAGGATTGGGTATGCTTTTAACCCTGAACACTTGTTCGCCCATTGGCATAACCTTGCCATTTACCTTAGCACTAACTTTTATTTTAGTTGTACCCGGTGCTGTAACCAACATATTATAGCTACCGCCGTTTTTTACCAAGGTACCATTACCTTCTACTGTTGCAATAACATCGGCCTGCGCCACACCGGCTACACTTACATCTACAGGGTTCTCTAATCCTATGTATACCACATTCATCATTTTGGGCGATACCACAGCCAGCTTAGGGGCTACCTGGTATTCACCTTCAAAAGGATAGAACTGAAACTTGTTCTCTTTCTTTACCCGCACTACGCCGGTATATTTTTTTATTCCGGTGCTGCTACCATCCATAGCCAGCTTACCAAAGCCACCATCTACATCTACCTGCCGGGCATTGGTTAGTGGTGGAACATCTGAGGTAGATTCCACCATTTTGTAAGTGCCGTTTTCGCCCTTCATTACCTGGCTGTTGAATGAACCAAGAAACACATCGGGGTGTTGGGTAGAACTGTATGCTGCTACCATTACATCGGCCTTGTAGGCTTCGCCCTGCATAATCAGGTTACTGGGCGAAATAATTTTAGCCTCCATCTGGTCAACAATGATTTTACCGTTATTGATTGATTTATACAGATTCTCCACCACATGGTTTTCGGCGCCCAATAAGTCGTTCTGGTACTTATTTAGTAATGTAACTGCAGCAACCACCGGCACATGATTAAAGCTGGCATACTCCCATGTATTACCCGCGGCTGGTTCATTTATTTTAAGTGCCAGCGATTTATCTACACCGGCCCTGTCCTGCTCTGGCACCAGTTTAAGCAGTTCGGCACGTGTACTTTCTATTTGTGCTTTCAGCTCTTTACCTTTTTTACCGCCGTCTTCAACAAACATAAGCGTGGCTATGTTTACATCGTCATCGCGTTTTATTTTACCGGTTTCAGCATCTATACCACCTGCCTGAGATATTATCTCTTTTTTGTATTGTTCTAACAGGTCAAATAGCTTCGACGAAATCTCGCGGGCTTTCTTAGAATTTTCGTAGGCAATTTTTGCTTTAACCGGGTCGTTCTTGTATTCAAAATTCATATCGTTATACAAGCTGGCGGTTTTGGTTTGCAGCGATGAGTTAGAGACACTGATACCATCGTTTACATTTTTAAAAGCATCGAGTACTTCGCTGGATACGTTAAGCGCCAAAATGGCGGTAAGCACCAGGTAAAGCATGTTTATCATTTTTTGCCTGGGTGTCATTTTTGCGTTGTTCATGGTGGTAGTTTTTACTGATTAATAAAAAGGTGATACCAGCAAAACGCACGCGCCGTTTTAAAAATTGCGCCCACACAGGGCCGCATTAATTTTTATAAAATAAAGTAGCAGGGGCAAAATATTGAAACAGCAAACCGCGTTAAGAAAGGTTTGGCAATACAATTTCTCAATTTAATATATTATTAATTTATTTAATTTGAAATTTAAAAAGGTGGTGCAATACTTACAGGGTGGGTTAACATTGCGCCTACACACTTAACTGAATTACAATAAATTACACAAAAGGGGGTTAACATCTTAAAAACAATAGTGTGAAAACAATAGGTTTGATGATATAACTATTTTAAATACAAAAAAGGGCTACTCTGTAAGCAGAGTAGCCCTTTTATAATAGAGTATGCTATAACTATTAACGGCCTTTGGCAGTTTTAGCCAGTTGTGTTTTTGCACGCTGTGCGGCAGGGCTGGTAGTTTTGCTACCGGCAGCTTTGTTAGCCGACATTTGAGAACGGGCCTCAGCTTCGCTAATAGGGAATGGAGCTACGTACTGGTAAGAACCACGGGTATCGCCACTGCCACCAACAGGGTCGAAACCAAAACGGTGATCCTGATAGTTAACACGCTTAGCGCTTACGCGGTAGCTGAACGATACGTTAGCGTTGCCACCACCCAGTTCTTTTACTTCGAAACCGGTAGTGCCAGGTACTACATATAAACCTTTGCAATCGCCTTGTGGTGTAACCGTAACAACCATTGGGTGAGCAGGGTCTATAACAACAGTTTCAAGGTATAGCGGATCGAGGTTGATGGTAGCCTTACCGTTAACCAGTTGGGCGTTACCAAAATCTTCGAACCAGATACCAGGGCTTTCTACAGCATATAACAACTGGTTGCCTTTTGATGTAGGAACCGAAGCCGACTTGGTACCTGTAGTGGCAGTGTTACCACGTGCATACACCGCATACTGACCTGCTGCTGTACCGGCAGAGCCGTATACACCAACATCTGACTGGCCTGGTGCAAACACGCCATTATAAGCAATACCAGCTACACCAACACCATACAGGTAGCTGTAATCGTATTCGCCATATATACCTGTAAAAGCAGTATCGGTAGTAGAACCATCGCCAAGGTTAGTACTATATAAAGCTATAGAACCAGGC
>JBJOOW010000478.1:0-3346 GCA_046051095.1 Bacteroidota bacterium
GTTTACACCTAACGGCGATGGCACCAACGATTATTTTGAAGTGTTTGGCAACAAAGAAGCCTGGAAACAGTTTGAAGTAACCGTGTTTAACCGCTGGGGCGAAAAAATTTACGAAAGCAGCGATATGAACTTTAAATGGGATGGCGTATTTAAAGGCGAGTTACAAAACCCGGGTGTATATGTATATACCGTTAAACTTGTTTACTTAAACAACTACACCGATAAAATGTATAAGGGTACTTTAACGTTAATACGTTAAAGCAACCATTGTTTTACAAGCCAGTTATAGCAAAAGGGATAATACATGCAGGTGTATTATCCCTTTTGTTTATAAACGGTAGCCGGTGGCTTTCTTTCACACTTCTTTAACTTATTAACCACAACTGTTATACACAGATTAACTTATTTCGTGCCATGATAAAACTGGAGGGAATCCGGAAATCGTATCAAATGGGCAGCAACAAGCTGCAGGTGCTTAAAGGCATAGATATGCATATCCGTGAAGGTGAGTTTGTGTCTATTATGGGTTCGTCGGGTTCGGGCAAATCTACCCTGCTTAATATTGTAGGTATATTAGATAACCACGATGAGGGCCGCTATTTATTAAATGGCCAGGCTATCGAAAATCTATCTCAGACCAAAGCGGCAAAACTGCGCAACCGTTTTCTGGGTTTTGTGTTTCAAAGCTTCAACCTTATATCGTTTAAAAATGCGGTAGATAATGTGGCCCTGCCGCTATACTACCAGGGTGTGGGCCGCAGCCAGCGTACCAAAATGGCTATGGAATACCTGGACCGTGTTGGCCTGAAAGATTGGGCCGACCACTTACCCAGCGAGCTTTCGGGCGGGCAAAAACAGCGCGTAGCAATAGCCCGTGCACTGATAGGTAACCCCAAAGTAATACTGGCCGATGAGCCCACCGGTGCGCTCGACTCGCAAACCAGCCACGAGATAATGGACATATTTAAGGATATGAACCGCCAGGGTATGACCATAGTAATTGTAACCCACGAACAGGATATAGCCGACATGACCCAGCGTGTAATACGATTAAAAGACGGACTGATAGTAAACCCTGTAGCAGTTGCGCAATGAATTTAGACAGCCTGATAGAGATATACTATGTAGTGCGGAACAACCGCCTGCGCACGGCGCTTACTGCGTTTAGTGTAGCGTGGGGTATATTTATATTGATAGTGCTGTTGGGTGCGGGCCGTGGCTTAAAAAACGGAGCGCAAAAACAATTTGAAGCAGATGCTACCAATACCATTTGGGTAGATGCCGATAAAACATCGGTAGCGTATAATGGTTACCAGCCGGGCAGGCGCATACACCTTACCAACGAGGATATGGACCTGATTATGAAAAGGCTGGGTACCGACATTGAAAAAAAATCGGGTACTGCGCAGGGGTTTATGATGAAGACCATGCGCTATGGTAACCAGAAAGCTTCGTTTATGTGCCGTAGCGGCTACCCCGATCACGATTATCTGGAGAACCTGAAAGTAGTAGAAGGCCGCTTTATTAACCAGGCCGATATGGACCAATACCGCAAAGTATGTGTGCTGGGCCAACCGGTAAAAGAAGCTTTTTATAAAAACGAAAACCCGGTAGGCAAATACCTGGATGTACAGGGTATAGCGTTTGAAGTAATAGGTACCTTTTACGACCCTGGCCGCGGCGATATGGACCGCATATATATACCGGCATCTACCTCGCAAAAAGTATTTAACGGGCAAAACTACCTGGATGTAATATGGCTGGGCACCGGCGATTTACCGGTAGAACAAGGAAGCGCACTGGCTAAAGAAATTGTAAAACTAATGGCTGCCCGCCATGGCTTTAGTCCCGACGATGCCAACGCCGTAAGCGCTTTCAACAACCGCGAGAATTACGAACGCATTATGAAACTGCTTACCGGTATAGGTATTTTTATATGGATAATTGGCATAGGTACTATTATAGCCGGTGTGGTGGGGGTAAGTAATATACTTATGATATCGGTTAAAGAGCGTACTAAAGAAATAGGTATACGCAAAGCACTTGGCGCCAACCCGTTTTCGATAGTATGGCTAATTATGCAGGAGTCGCTCATTATTACCTCGGTTGCAGGTTACACCGGTATGGTGCTGGGTGTGTTGGTGCTGGAACTGTTTAAAAAATATGTGCCCGACAGCGACTTTTTTAAAAACCCCGAGGTAGATTTTAGGGTAGCCATAAGTGCTACCGTTGTACTGATAGTAGCCGGGCTACTGGCCGGATTTTTTCCGGCTATGCGCGCGGCCCGTATTAACCCTATTGTTGCATTAAAAGATGAAGTATGATTTTTGACCTGGATAACTGGCAGGAAATTGGCGCTGCCATGAGCAAAAACAAACTTCGCACCGGGCTTACAGCGTTTGGTGTGTTTTGGGGCATATTTATGCTGGTGGTAATGCTGGGCTCGGGCAACGGGCTGCGCAACGGCATATTACAGGAGTTTACCGGTACTGCTACCAATAGCTTTTTTATGTGGGCGCAAACAACCAGCAAGGCATACAAAGGTATGCAGCCCAACAGGCAGTTTAACTTTACGGTAGAAGATGGCGATGCCATGCGCCAAAACCTGAAAGAGTTGAAAATAGTTGCACCTATGAACCAGCTGGGTGGTTACCGCGGACAAAATAATGTAGTACGCGGTTTAAAAACAGCAGCCTTTCAGGTATCGGGTATTTACCCTGAGGTAAGGCAGATGCAGCAGTTTAAACTAACGGCCGGCCGTTTTTTAAATGATATAGATATACGCGAGCGACGTAAGGTGGCCATAATAGGCGATGAAGTAGTAGATAAATTATTTGGCAGCGAAAAACCTATTGGTGGTTACATTAAAGTAAACGGCGTAAACTTTATGGTAATTGGTACCATACATGGCATTGGTCAGGAGCACCAGGCACGCGAGCAGGCACGCTCAGTATTTTTGCCATTTACATCGTTTGGGCAGGCGTTTAACATGGGCAACAAAGTGGGTTGGTTTTCGGTAATGGCTGCCGAAAAAGTATCTGCCGAAGATGCCGAACAAAAAGCATTGGCACTTTTACGCGAGCGCCACCAGATTGCACCGGACGACAAACGCGCCATAGGCCACTGGAACATGGAAGTAGAGTTTAAAAAGATGAGTGGCTTGTTTAGCGGTATAGAAATGCTGGTGTGGTTTGTGGGCATAGGAACGCTGCTGGCCGGTATTATAGGCGTAAGCAATATTATGCTGATAGTAGTAAAAGAACGCACCCGCGAAATTGGTGTGCGTAGGGCAATAGGTGCCACACCGGCATCTATTGTGGGGCAGCTTATTATGGAGTCGGTTACA
>JBJOOW010000479.1:0-4458 GCA_046051095.1 Bacteroidota bacterium
AGAAGATATTCCCAAGGATTTGCCACAATATCGAAAGGAAATGAACCTGAAATGATTGTTGGCAGACGATTAGTTAACGGCGAAGAATACTCTTCGCCGTTGGTGTTTTCAGTAATGGCACTTCTAAGCAAAGCCGCGTGCAAGGCCGAAGTCATGCCATGACTAAAATTGCCTTCAAATCCTCCTTTTAACAATTGGTTTCCTATTTCACCTTTTCCGTTTACATTAGCTTTTGAAGTTAAACTGACTACCATGAAAAAAATGTTTTTAATGCTGCCTGTAGCAGCCCTTGTAATACTGGCCGCCTGCAACCAAAAGGCAGAACCTAAAGCCGATGCATCGGCCACCGAAGTAACACCTGCCGCAACAGCCGAAACGGTTAACGTTAAGGTAAGCGAGCTTTCTACACCTAAAGATTATGTATGCGGTATGAACGTAGAAGAAGGTGCCATTGCCGATACCACTACCTACGAAGGTAAATTATATGGTTTCTGCTCTAAGGAGTGTAAAGCCGAATTTGTAAAAGAACCTGCCAAATACCTGGCTCAGGGTAAATAAGGCAAACCGGGTAGTTACCAATATTTTGGCTGGCTATCCGTTAGTTTAATCCAAAACAGAAAATATGCCCCATAGTAAGATAATAGGAGTGGGAATGTATGTTCCGGAAGAGGTTGTTACCAACGATGATCTTTCGAAACTGATGGACACCTCCGACGAGTGGATAATAGAACGTACCGGTATTAGAGAGCGCCGCTTTTTTAAAGAAGGTGTAGATACCGTTAGCAGCATGGGTACCAAAGCGGCACAGCAGGCGCTGGAGCGCGCCGGCAAAAAGCCCGAAGATATAGACCTGATAGTAATGGCTACCCTTAGCTCAGATTATAATTTCCCCGGTTCGGGTGTGCTGGTGCAGCGTAGCCTGCCTTTCCGCCAGATACCGGCTTTTGATGTAAAGGCACAATGCTCGGGTTTTATATACGCCCTTAGTGTGGCCGACCAGTTTATTAAAACCGGCACGTACAAAAACGCGCTGGTAATAGGTAGCGAGGTACAAAGCAACGTGTTTGAGCAAAGCGACCGCGGCCGCAACATGGCGGTTATATTCGGCGATGGTGCCGGTGCCGTAGTGCTGGAAGCCACCGATGAGCCAAACAAAGGCATACTTACCACCAAGCTACACAGCGATGGGCACAGTGCCGAGGAGTTGTTTTTAGAGCACCCCGGCAGCCGCCGCAAGCAGCGCTACAACGCCACCATGATGGAAACCGGCGAACTGCTGCCGCACATGAATGGTAAACTGGTGTTTGTTAACGCCATTAAATACTTTCCGGAGGTGATACGCGAGGCACTTACCGAGTGTAACCTGAAGGACAGCGATGTAGACCTGCTGATTCCTCACCAGGCCAATGCCCGCATTACCGTACAGGTACAAAAAGAAATGGGACTGCCCGATGAGAAGGTGATATCGAACATTGACAGATACGGCAACACTACGGCAGCCTCTATTCCAATAGCATTGTGCGAAGCCTGGCAGGATGGCAAAATAAAAGATGGTGACCTGATAGCTATGGCCGCGTTTGGTTCGGGCTTTATGTGGGCCAGTGCTTTAATACGCTGGTAGGCAATAATTGTACAGGCGTACCGTTTGGTCTTTTTATCATTTATGTAAACCATATTACTTATGAAAAAAGTATCATTACTAATCTGGGCATTAATAGTCATTGTACGCATTGGCCTGGCACAGGATAATATAATACTACGCACCGGCGAAGAAGTAAAAGCCAAAGTAGAAGAGGTGGGGCTTAACGAGGTAAAGTACAAGCGCGCCGATAATATGAACGGCCCGCTGTACACCATACCTAAAAGCCAGGTGTTTATGATAAAGTACGAAAACGGCACTAAAGATGTGTTTGCCGCTACCGGCACTACACCTGCCACCGGTACCTCGCCTGCTTGCAGCAACGGCAAGTTACCTTACAATGGCGATTACAACCGCCTGCGCAAAGCAGGTAACAAACGTATTATACTGGGTAGCATACTAACCGGCTTAAGTGCCCCTGCATTGTTTGCCGGCATTGGTATGACAGCCACCGGGCTGATAGATTTAAACGCCGATTATAATGGCTATAACGATATGAGTGCCGCCCCGCGTGTAGTAGGTGGTATGATATTAACTGCCATTGGAACAGCGGCGCTGGTAACCGGCCCTATACTTATAAGCAAGGGTGTAAAATTCCGCCGCATGGCGCGTACAGCACAGCAACAGCAACCGGTTAGCCTGGGTTTTTCGCCCATACGCGATTATAACCTTGAGCGCTACGGCCGCGCGTTTAACCAACAGCCTATTGGCACCTTAAGTTTTACTTTCTGATATGGTTAGATTTTTAGCAGCATTTATCTCTCTTATACTTTGGTGTGGCAACGCACTGGCGCAGGATACATTGGTAATGCGCAATGGCGATGTAATACCTGCGCGTATACAGGAGGTAGGTATACACGATGTTAAATACCACAAAGCCGATAACCTTAGCGGCCCGGTGCATGTGGTAGCCAAAGCCGATGTGTTTATGATTAAATACGAAAACGGCACCCGCGAGGTATTCTCAAGCGCCGAAACACCGGTAGGGGATAACCGCCTGCCCGAACAAACACGCAGCCACGAGCGCGCCCCGCGCGAACACCACGACAGGGGCAGGGTGCGCCCTGCAGAAAGCTATGTACGGCTAAGCGAAATGGGTTCTAAGCGCATTGTAGCCGGTGCCGTTATTACAACGGTTGGGGTGGCTATGCTGGCAACAGGCATTACCCTTACGGCTACGCAAATGCGTAAATCACTCTCTAATCCTAACAGTGTAAGCCCGCCGGCAATAATAGCAGGCACGCTGTTAACTATTGCCGGTATACCCTGCACCATTATTGGTACTATATTGTTAGGCAAAGGGTTCAAATACCGCCGTATGGCTGCCGAACAGGGCCCAACGCTGGGTTTTAATCCCATAATAGATAACCCCGGTCTGTTGCGCTACGGCAACAATTACAACCAAACGCAGGTGGGTACTATCAGCCTTACTTTTTAGGGGTTTTACCCGCGGGTTTCACCTTTCAAAATATCCAATTACATTCGCCCCGCTATGATGATAACAGTATATAAAAGCAAACTGCACCGCGTTACCGTAACGCAGGCCGACCTTAACTATATAGGCAGCATTACCATTGATGAAAACCTGATGGAAGCCGCCGGCCTGGTAGAGCATGAGCGTGTGCAAATTGTAAACGTAAACAACGGCGAACGCCTGGAGACGTATGTAATAAAAGGCGAGCGTGGCTCGGGTACTATTTGCCTTAACGGCCCTGCAGCCCGCAAGGTAGCCGTAGGCGATATTATAATTGTAATATCGTACGCCATGGTTACTATGGAGGAGTACAAAAACCACAAACCGGTAACTGTACACGTAGACGCTGCCAACCAGTTAACCCACTAATTTTACAACTACCCCCGCACTATGAAAAAGCACATTGGCAATGTTATTAAGCTGGCATTATCGCTGGGCATAGGTGTGGGCCTTATATACTGGTTTGTAGGCCAGATGAGCGAAAGCGATAAACAACAGGTAGTGCTGGATATTAAACGCGCCAACTACTTTTGGGTGGCTGTGCCGCCGTTGCTGGGTTTAATAAGCAACTATTTCAGGGCAGAGCGCTGGAGGTTGTTACTGCAATCAATGGGTTATAACCCCGGTGCAGTCAATACGTTTCTCAGTGTAATGATCATGTATTTCCTCAACCTGTTTTTTCCGCGCCTGGGCGAGGTAAGCCGTTGTGGTGTACTATCGCGCTACGAAAAAATACCGGTAGATAAAGCCATAGGTACCATGGTGCTGGAGCGCCTGGTAGATGTGCTTTGTCTGGGGCTGGTATCGTTATATCTACTGGTAGCCGAGCGCGAAAAATTTTTACAGTTGTATCATCAAATTGCTGCCAATGCCTCTACACAGTTTGGCGATATAATTGCCAAAAACCAATTGAACCCGTTTGTAAAATACGGCGTAATGCTGGCGGCTATGCTGGCACTGGTAGTGTTTATTGGTATGCAGATACACGCCAAAGGTTTCGAGAATATTAAAAACGATTTTATAGAACGCACCAAAGGTTTGCTTAAGGGCATCATCTCTATTAAAGATGTAAAGAGCCCCTTTATGTTTGTGTTCCACACCGTAGGTATATGGGTGTTTTATGTACTAATGGGTTATGCCGGTTTTAAAATGTTTCCCGAAACATCTATGCTGGGTTTTGGTGCTGCCGGTGTGTGCCTGTTTTTTAGTGGTGTGGCGTTTTCGCTTACGCCGGGTGGCTTAGGCCTGTACCCCATATTTATGCAAATAGTGCTAACGCTGTATGGCGTGGTTGGTAGTGCGGCAATATCGTGGGGGCTGGTACAGTGGACCGCCCAAACAGCCT
>JBJOOW010000480.1:0-2897 GCA_046051095.1 Bacteroidota bacterium
GCTTTTATGAAGATTACAAAAACACAAGGCCCTAACGAGATTTCGCGGTATAATCTGTATATATCTTCGCTAATTAACGGTATACCTGCTCCAGGCTACTCTTCGGGCGATGCTATAAAGGCAATACAAGAAGTAGCAGCTAAAACACTGCCGCGCGGTTATGATATTGCATGGCAAGGCCTTTCGTACGATGAAGCTAAACGTGGCAACGAAGCTCTTTATATCTTCCTTGTTGTATTATTCTTTGTGTATCTGGTATTGTCTTCACAATACGAAAGCTTTTTACTTCCGCTTGCAGTATTATTATCGCTTCCTCCGGGCATATTTGGTTCGTTTATGCTGCTTAAAGCAATGGGGCTTGCAAATGACGTATACGCACAGGTGGGGTTGATAATGCTAACAGGTTTATTGGGCAAAAATGCGGTACTTATTGTTGAGTATGCGGTACAAAGGAACGGTCAGGGCGCTACAGTACTAGAAGCTGCCATAGAAGGCGCCAAAGCACGTTTCCGTCCGATATTAATGACCTCGTTTGCATTTATTGCAGGCCTTATTCCGCTGGTAATTGCAACCGGCCCAGGTGCCGTGGGTAACCATACTATCGGTGCTTCGGCATTGGGGGGTATGTTGTTTGGTACCGTGTTTGGAGTAATAATTGTACCGGGCTTGTATTACATATTCGGAAGCATGCAGGCTGGCCGTAAATTAATAAACGATCAGGACCTTACTCCGTTAACCGAGGAATTTGTGGATGCACAGCAGCAAGCAGCGCTTACAAGCACCGTACGTAAAATAATATCTAATCTGTTAAGAAGAAACAATGGCAAAACAGACATTAATTAAATATTTGGCAGTAGCCTCAATAATATTTTCGGCGGCAGGCTGTAAAATGTTTAAAGAGCCACTGCGGGTAGAGAACCGCACGGTACCTGCCAGTTACAATACATCGCTGGATACTACGAATAGTGCCCGTGTAGTATGGCGAAACTATTTTACCGATAGCAACCTGGTGGCATTGATAGATACAGCACTGGCAAAAAATCAGGAGCTTAATATTACCATGCAGGAGATTAACATTGCCCGGAATGAAGTACAAGCCCGTAAGGGTGAGTATCTTCCTTTTGGGGGCTTGCAATTAGGCGGTGGTCCCGATAAATCGGCCAAATATACCTGGGATGGACAATCGGAAGAGGATTGGAAAGACGCAGGTAAAAAGCCCAAGTATGTTGGCGACTTTGCAGTAAGCGCTGTATTTAGCTGGGAATTGGATGTATGGGGTAAGTTGCGTAATGCAAAACGCGCAGCAGCAGCACGTTACCTTGGTAGCATAGAGGGTAAAAACTTTATGGTTACTAACCTGGTAAGCGAAATAGCAAATTCGTACTACGAGTTGCTGGCGCTGGATAATCAACTGGATATTATTAACCAGAACATTAAAATACAGCAGGATGCTTTGCAGATGACCCGTCAGTTAAAGGAGAACGCTAAGGTATCTCAGTTAGCTGTTAACCGTTTCGAGGCGCAATTACTGAATACGCAGAACCTGCAATACGATATACAGCAGCAAATAGTTGAAACCGAAAACAAAATCAATTTTCTGGCTGGCCGTTTCCCGCAGCCTGTTAAACGTAATCCCGCATCGTTTAATACGGTTTTGTTCGATTCTATACATGCTGGTGTACCAAGCCAGTTGTTAGAGAACAGACCAGATATACGTAAAGCAGAGCAGGAGCTGGTAGCCAGCAAGCTGGATATAAAAGCTGCTAAAGCAGCATTTTTTCCAAATATCAGATTATCGGCTTCTGTAGGTTTTCAGGCGTTTAACCCCGCAGTTTGGTTTAATCCCGCATCGCTTCTATATAGCGTATTTGGCGATATAATGGCACCGCTAATTAACCGTAACGCTAATGTAGCAGCGTATAAAAGCGCCCGTTCTAAACAAATACAGGCAGTGTACGGATTTGAAAAAACTGTACTTAACGCACATATAGAAGTTGTAAATCAGCTATCGGCTATTGATAAGTATACTACCAGTTACAATACCAAGGCTAACGAGGTGTCTATACTTACCCAGTCGATTACAGTTTCCGATAACTTGTTCAAATCGGCACGTGCCGATTATATGGAGGTGCTACTTACACAACGCGAAGCATTAGAATCTAAAATGCAGCTGATAGAAATTAAGCAACGCCAGTTGAATGCAGAGGTAAATGTTTACAAAGCATTAGGCGGCGGCTGGAGATAAATAAGAGCTTAGATTCAACCCACGTGAAAGCCCGTTGCAATTGCAGCGGGTTTTCTGTTTTATGCTTGTCTTATTGTTTAAGCGTAATGGAAACTTTTATTGATATGGATACATGTTGTATGTAGTTTTGCTAAATTGATATATTTATGCTAAATAAATATAGCTGATGGCTACTTCTGATATACAATGCCCCAAGTGTAGTTCATATCGTTTAATTAAAAGTGGTATTGTGCAAAATCGGCAGCGGTATAAATGCAAAGCCTGCAGTTATTTTTTTACCGTAGATAAAATGGGCAAGCAGATAGATGCATACTATATAACAAAAGCATTGCAGTTGTATATAGAAGGCCTTAGTCTGCGCGAAATTGAACGGTTGTTGGGCGTAAGCCACGTTACTGTAAGCAACTGGATTAAGAAGCTAAATATTAAACGCCCTGAGAGTTCTCAATATCACCCTACATATAAGGTGTTTACTCATGAAGAACTTACTGCCTGGCTGGCAAATCGGGATAATGTAAAAGGCTCGGGCACAATTATTACCGAACTGGGCGATAAGTTCATGCTTATAAAGTGGGAGCGTTTCCGTAAATAACTATATCTATTTTACAAATAGATACATAGTATTACCAGCTTACTATGTTGTCTCATAACC
>JBJOOW010000481.1:0-3462 GCA_046051095.1 Bacteroidota bacterium
GAGAACAGAGAGCATAGAACCAAGAGCCAGGAACATAGAGCATAGAAACAAGAGAATATGACATAGAGCCAAGAGCACAGAACAGACAACCAAGAACGTGGAACCGAGAGCAGAGAATTAAGAACAGGGAACCAAGAGCCAGGAACAAAGAACATGGAAAATACAACGGAGGCAAGCAGGCCGCAGGTAAGTATCAGCAGACCGCCGAAATACAATTAACATAACTTTCACGTGTATTAATGTTTCATAATCGTAAAAGGGGTTAATTATGGGGGGCAGTGTATTTTGTTATTTTCGCTGCCCACTGGTTTATTTAACAGAAACAGAGCATATGTTGAAAGGATTAAAATACTGGTTGCTGGCTACGCTGGGTGTTGCATTTGGCGTAAGTATGGCCCAGGTACCCACACCCGAGGTAAAGCGCCGTTACGACCAGGCCGATAAGTTTGTAGAGGTAATGAACCTGGTGCGCACTTATTACACCGATACCGTAGATGAAGAAAAGCTGGTAGAGGATGCCATAGGTAAAACACTGGAAGACCTTGACCCGCACTCATCGTACGTACGTGCCAAAGATGTAAAGCGCAGCGAAGAAAGCCTGGTAGGTAATTTTGAAGGTATAGGTATTACGTTCCAGATATTGAAAGATACCATAATGGTGCTGGAGGTAATACCCGGTGGCCCATCGGAGAAAGTAGGCCTTCGCGCCGGCGATAAAATAATTAAGGTTAACGATACACTGGTTGCCGGTATAAAAATTGAAAACGAAGGGGTGATTAAAAAGCTGCGTGGACCTAAAGGAACCAAGGTACGTGTTGCTATGATGCGCCAGGGCGAAAAGGAACTGATAGACTTTACTATTACCCGCGATAAAATTCCTATTTACAGTATTACGGCTGTGTATATGGTGCAGCCGGGTGTTGGCTATATGCGCCTTGAGCGTTTTTCGGCCACTACTATGCAGGAGTTTAGCCAGGGGCTGGAGAAACTGCGTGGCCAGGGTATGAAAGATCTGATATTTGACCTGCAGGGCAACGTTGGCGGTTACCTGTATACGGCTGTTGATTTATGCAACCAGTTTTTGGGCGATAATCAGTTAATAGTATACACACAGGGTGTACACGCCAGCTATCAGCCTTATTTTAGCAACAACCACGGTATATTTAAAGATGGCCGTGTGGTGGTTATGATTGATGAAGGCTCTGCCTCTGCTGCAGAAATTCTTTCGGGTTGTTTGCAGGATAATGACCGTGGCCTGTTGGTGGGCCGCCGTACCTTTGGTAAAGGCCTGGTGCAAAAGCCGTTTACTCTAAGTGATGGTTCGCAGCTTAAGCTTACCACGGCGCACTACTATACACCAAGTGGCCGTTGTATACAAAAACCATACGGACAAGGGAATAAAGACTACCGTGAGGATTATAAAGACCGTTACGAATCGGGTGAGTTGTTTGGTAAGGATACCTTTAAGTTTGCCGACTCGTTAAAGTATAAAACTACCAATGGACGTGCAGTATATGGTGGCGGTGGCGTAATGCCCGATTACTTTGTGCCTATAGATACCAGCGCCAATTCTCCGCTGTTTAACCAGCTAATACGTAAAGGGGTAGAGAATAAGTTTTGTCTGGAGTTTGTAGATAAAAACCGTGCAGAGTTAAACCGTATGTACCCATCGGCCGATTCTTTCTTCTACAACTTTGATATAGATACTATAATACTAGCCCAGTACTTTGCTGCTGCGGTTAAAGACAGTGTTATTAAAATTAAAGATGGAATGGCTCCTGGTACCTTCTGGCAGTACTTTGGTACTGTTAAGAACGATACGGTAATGAACTTTGAACGCGATTTTGCTAAATCGGAGAAGTTGATAAAAGCCCGCTTAAAGGCTAATATTGGCCGCAACCTGTTTGATGCTGCCATGTTCTACCGCGTTATAAACGCCACTGTTAATAATGTTTTTGCCAAAGCACTTCAGGTAATGAACAATGCGCGTAATTTCGATGTTCTGAAACCGAAAGAAGAACCGGAGGCTGCACCTGTAAAAGGTAAAGGCAGAGAGGTGAATAAGAAGAAAATTAAAATTGTAACCAACGAGAAAAAGAAATAGTAAATGGCCAGAATAGGATTGTTTTACGGCACCGATACAGGAAATACAGAGCGTGCTGCAAAAAGAGTAAAAGAATTACTTGAAAGTAAATTTGGTGCAGGCGAAGTAGACCTGCTGGAGATATACAAAAAGAAAAAGGAAGACATGGCCGGCTACGACCTACTTGTGCTGGGTATGCCAACCTGGTATGATGGTGAACTACAGGGCGACTGGGAGGAATACATACCCGAAATGACCCAGGTTGATTTTGCCGGTAAAAAAGTGGCTTTCTTTGGGCTTGGCGACCAGTATGGTTATGCCTCTTATTTCTGCGATGCGCTTGGTGTGTTTGCCGAGATAGTGGAAAAAAATAAAGGTACGCTGGTTGGCTTTACAGGCGTGGCGGGTTACGAGCACGATTTTAGCAAAGCACAACGTGGCGACCAGTTTGTTGGCTTGTGCCTGGATGTAGATAATCAGGATGACCTTACCGAAGACCGCATTGTAAAATGGGTAGACCAGATTACTGCTGAGTTTAACGCATAACAACTAATTAAACGATTTTGAAAAGGCATCTGCTAAATGCAGATGCCTTTTTTATTATAGCTATCGGCCCAATTGATAAATTAGTGGCATGAAAAAAATGCTCCCCCTGTGCATGCTGTTTATTACAGTATTGGCCCATGCACAAACAGCCCCGCTAAAGTTAAATCAGATACAGATTATTGCCAGCCACAATAGCTACAAAAAGCGCCCATCGGAAAAAGAACTGAAATTTTTGATGAAGGTAAAGAAGCAACTGGGCGAGCAGAATAACCCCATGGCACTCGACTATGGTCACCTGCCTTTCGATTCGCAGTTTAGCTATTACAATGTGCGGGGTTTAGAAATTGACATTAATAATGATCCTAAAGGAGGCTTGTTTTACAAGCGTAAAGTGAATGCTTTTGTACATGGGTTAAAACAGAAGTCGGGTATAGAAGCGCTAAAGAAACCCGGGCTAAAGGTGCTGCATATAAAAGATGTAGACTATGAAACCAATTACTACACCTTTAAAGATGCATTGGTAGCTTTAAAAAAGTGGAGCGATGAACACCCCAACCATTTACCGTTATTTATAAATATAGAGAGCAAGGATGGTGCACCGGCAGATGAAAGTGGTGTGTTACGTTTTTTAGGCTTTAAAAGGGCTGTAAAGTTTGATAATGCCGCCTGCGACTCGATAGATGCAGAAATTAAAAGTGTGTTTGGCAACGACTTAAAGGGTGTGCTAACACCCGACCAGGCGCGTGGTAGCTATAGTACGCTTGATGAAATGGCATCTGCCAATGGCTGGCCTTTGCTGGCCGATTGCAGGGGGAAAGTAATATTTGCTATGG
>JBJOOW010000482.1:0-4880 GCA_046051095.1 Bacteroidota bacterium
AAAAACGCCAGGGTATCTACCCCGTCGGCATAGTCACTAAGGCTGGGGTGCTGCGTTTGCCCCATAGCTACCACGTTAGGCAACCCCCACTTACCGGGCTCGGCGGCAGATATGCACTGTATCTGTTCGGCATTCTGGCGTAGGTGCGATTTCAGCACCTCCTCATCGTGCCAGGTACTGTAATGCAGAGTGCCAATAGGAGAAGGTATAGCCGCATTCTCCAGCACCATAATAAACTCGTTAGCCAGGTGCGGGGTTTTATTCAGCAATAGTACTGTACGGTTATAATCGTAGTTGTTGCGGTACTTGTTGTGGTTGTGCAGCCAGGCATACTTTTCCTCAAACCGCGGAAACAACCGCGTCAAATCAAAATCTACCGGCACATATAGCTTGCTTACATTGCGGCAGCCAAACCCAAAGTACAGAAATATATCATCGGCCAGAGCCTCCAGTTCAGCGTCGGTTTCGTTGCCGGTAAGTATAGCTACCGAGTTGCGGTTTTTGCGCAGTATACGCGGATGATTTTTAAAGTAATATTCAAAGTAGCGGTTCGTATTATCGCTGCCGGTGGCTATCACCGCATCGTAACCTTTTAAGGTATCTACCAGCGTTACATTGCTACTTAGCTCGGGGTCTATTTCGCCAAGTAGCTTAAGCAGTAACGGAAACAGCTCATCATCTTTGCTCGATTGCTTTACCTGTATGGTACAGCCTGCCACATAGCAGCACAAAAAATCGTGAAAGCCTACCAGCGGCACATTGCCTGCAAATATCAATCCCACGTTTTTATTTACCTCTTTTAACGGGTAGTTAGCCAGCCAGGTTTGCAGCTTATCTGCATCCAGCATATCGGTTACTACAGCCTGCAAAGCCAGCCTTACAAACTGCGGCACAAACCACGGGTTGCGCCCCTCGGCACGGCATACCTTATCTTCTGCCTCGGCCGATGTTGCCAAACGTTTACCTAACTCTGCCAGATACCCAATACGCTTTTCCATTACTACGGTTGTCTTTTTTATAATGCACGAAAATAGAATAGTTCAGTTT
Organism: Bacteroidota bacterium; assembly: GCA_046051095.1. Lineage (GTDB taxonomy): Bacteria > Bacteroidota > Bacteroidia > Chitinophagales > LD1 > Bog-950. Next base: position 1,048 of record JBJOOW010000482.1, read on the forward strand.
GTTGAAAAGAAACAAGCCGCATAGATAGAATAAAGCAATTTCTTAGCGTTATATAATTACTGCACCTAACCGCATTTTATCTATGAAAAAGAACATAGCCGTAGTTACCGGCGGCGAAGCCAGCGAGCTGGGCATTTCGCTTAAAAGCGCCGACGTGGTTTGCCGCCACCTGAATAAAGAAAAATACAACGTTTTTAAAATAGTAATACAGGGTAACGATTGGATAGTTGAACGCGACAACCCCGTTAAGCTGTTTATAGATAAAAACGATTTCAGCTTTACTATAGAAGGTCACAAAATAACCTTCGATGCGGTGTTTATTGCCATACACGGCACCCCTGCCGAAGACGGCAAACTGCAAGGCTATTTCGACCTGCTTAAAATACCTTATAACGCCTGTGGCGTATTGCAGGCTGCCCTTACCTTCGATAAGCTGCGCTGTAAAGAGTACCTGGCCCCGCATGGTGTAAACACTGCTAAGGCCGAACTGTTTTACAAAAGCCAGTGGCCCGATGTAAAGCCACAGCTACAGCTACCGGTGTTTGTAAAGCCTAACAAAAACGGCAGCAGCTACGGTGCCGCCAAGGTAAGTGCCGCCGAAGAACTGATGCCGGCTATAGAGAACGCCTTTATGTACGATGATGAAGTACTGGTAGAAGAATACCTGCAAGGCACCGAAGTTACCTGCGGTGTAATTACCCTTAACGGTAAAGTAACCGCCCTGCCCATTACAGAGATACGAAGCAAGAATGCCTTTTTCGATTATAAGGCCAAGTACGAGGGACTATCGAAAGAGGTAACCCCTGCCGAAATTGGCGATGAGCTTACCAACAAGATACAACGCACCAGCGAGTACATTTACCGCAAGCTCGACTTTAAAGGCATGTGCCGCGTTGACTATATTATACGTGGTAACGACTACTACATGCTGGAGGTAAACAGTATACCCGGCCTTAGCGAAGAGAGCATTGTACCCCAACAGGCACGTGCTATGGGTATTAGTCTCGAAGAGCTGTTTGGACTATCGGTAGAAGAGGCCATGAAAGCCCGTACATAATAAAAATAGTACCCATACTACTAAACATTTTTTTAAAAGCCCGCCGATTAACCCGGTGGGCTTTTTTGTATAAAACCTTGTACCATGTTAACCCCCTATACCGTTAAAATATTGTTTTACAGCAAATTACAAAACAAAATGTTAATACCCCCTGTTAATACCTTGTATTCAGGCACTACAAATACATTAATTTATATTACAATATATTTTAATCACCAAACAAGCTCCTAATTAGGCAAGTCAAACAGCATAAGCCGTTTTTTTACTAACTACGCAGCATGAAGAAGTATTTGATACTGTTGCTGTTGTTGCCTTGCTACTTAATTACCCTTGCCGGTACCGATGAACAATTGTGGTTTGCCTACATACACCAGGGGCGTATACACAAGCACTGGGGCTATTGGGTAGATATACAACACCGTACCAAAAACCAGTTTGCCAATAACCTGCATCAGGATCTGTTTCGCTTTGGCGCTACCTGGTATGCCACCAACGATGTGCGCGTTACCATTGGCCATGCCGAGATACTTAGTTTCCCATCGCTAACCAACCAGGCCTTTATGCGGCCCGAACACCGCCCCTGGCAGCAGGTATTTTATACCTATACCGATAAAAACAAACGCATACGCTTTAGTACCTACCTGCGTGCCGAGGAGCGCTTTATGCGTAAAACCAGCGGCGAAAAACTGATAGAGGGCTACACCTTTCGCCAGCGCTTTAGGTACAATGCCATGGCAGTAATACTGTTTAATAAAAAAGAGTTTAAGCAAGGCAGCTGGGGACTGGTACTGAACGATGAAGTATTTGTAAACGCCTACTCGCAGGATAAAGTAAAATCCTTCGACCAAAACCGCGCCTTTATAGGCATTAGCTACAACATTACTACACCCCTGCAGTTGCACTTAGGCTATCTGAATATTTACGCCCACACACCTAAAGGCAACGACGTAATACACGCCATCCGCCTGGCGGCGTTTCATACTATAGATTGGAGGAAGAGTAAATAGCAAAGCAACTTTATATCATCACCGGCTGTTTAGCGATAGCTTATAAACAATAGGAATTTTCTGAAAGAAAATTCATCCAGCATACCAACATCAAAAGCAAAACGCAATTGGCTGTTAAGCTCTCCTCCTTGCGCCGCCGCACGGCGCGTATTTTAAGGAGGAGGTGGTCGAGCGTAGCGAGACGAGGTGGTGTTTGAACCAAAAGTCAACCGCGCAAGCAGGTTGACAGGATGAGGCAAGATAATTTAACCCTCACCAACACACGCCATCCGCCTATCGGCATTTCACACTATCGATGGAGGAAAACTAAGTGATTAATCTCTAGACATAAATGCACCCGTATTTTTTTTAAAAATTAAATAATAATCATATTTCATCCCATTCGAAAAATGCGATTCCTTGCAACATAAGCTCTTCAATTTCAGGCTTAAATTTATCTTCAGGTTTAAAAGCAAAAGCAGTCAATGGCAATGGTATATTTTTTATAGGTCGGTACTTTTTAACAAGCCCCTCTTTTACCCAATTTTCGCCACCTGCCGATAAAAAATTATAATACAACATTGCTTGCTCATGTGCGGATAATTGAGCTCTTATCGTTTTCACATAATCGTATTTTTCTTTTTCGTTCAAGATACTTTCCTCGCAACTATCAACAAACTTAACAGTTTGATACAAATGTCTATAATAATGACCTAATCTTGAAACATGTCCTTGCAACGGTATATATTGAACTAGATTATTGCGAATAGCCAAATCAACTTTGCAATACTCGCCAACGTATTTATATAAATTCGAATATTTTTTTTCCATCAACTTTTTACGATATCCGTTTTGAAACTGGTACAACCAGCGTACTAAAAACATACTAAATCTCTGATTTGTTAAGTTACTTAAAACTGGCAAAATTAAATTAGCTGAAGTTTGTCCCACACCAAGATAAAACAATGAATAAGCTATTTTCGTTAGTTTCTCTTTGTCTGATGGTAAAAAACCTGGCACCAAAGTGCCAGGTTTTTTTAGAATAACTTCTAATATTTCTTCAGGAATTTCCTTAACCTTATTTTCACTATCATTTATAAATTCTTCGACTAAATGATAAATCAACCTAAATTCATAATACATCTTTACAAAAGCATTTCTACCTGCAAACATCCTATCACTTAACATATAAGGAACAATTTTAATCTCTTCTACATTACTTTTATGTAAACTGATTAATTCGAAGTATCTACTTTCAAATCGCTCGATACTATTTAGCTTTTGTTGTGTTTCAAATTGTTGATTTTGGATTTTAATTTGAGATTCAAACTGACTCTTTTGTAGATCAAGCTGCTGTTTAAACTGTGCTACACTTTCCCTATTATTTAATATTTGAATCGTGTTTGCTTTATATTGAATATAAAAAGCAAGAAAAGTCAAAATAGCTGCCATCAAAGCTATAAAAGGTCCCGCTACACCATTTATCAGATCACCTACTGGTCCTTTATCTGCGTATGTTGTCCATGAAAAAATAGCAGGGATAGTGAATAAGAATGGTAAAATAAAAATTGCAACTAGTCCGAAAAATAATATAAAATATATTCCCGATTTAATTAACTCGTATTCTTCTTTGTCTAAAGATTTAATGGCATTACGTAATGGATTAAATAACATATTTTATTACTTAAAATGTTTTTTGTTCAAATTATTTAAGACACAGTTAAAACAAATTATGTGTCTTAGCAATTCAGTGAATCTATTTTCATTGTAATTTATCAAAAAAATCCAAA
>JBJOOW010000483.1:0-3081 GCA_046051095.1 Bacteroidota bacterium
CACCGGAAACACAAACGTTAGCATAAACACTATAATAAACCACACTATGTGAAGCTTTTCGCCCAGGTGGCCAAAGCGGGTGGGGTTAGTGCTTAACAACAAAAACAGCCCGTAGCTGGGAAACAGCAGCGGGTGAAAAACAACCGAAATAAATTTTGCAGCAAATTTCATGGGCGGCAAATGTAATAATTACACTGTGGTTACGGCTGTTAGGTTCCCCTCCTTTGCCGCCACAGCAGCGTTATTTTAAGGAGGGGTGGCTCACCGAAGGTGAGACGGGGTGGTGGCATTGCAACTTTTTATAGCTATCACGGCACCGGGTCGTAACCGTGCCCACCCCAGGGGTGGCAGCGGCTAATGCGTTTAATGGTTAACCAACCGCCTTTAAAAGGGCCATATTTTTTTATAGCCTGCAAGCCGTATTCCGAGCAGGTAGGAATATACCGGCAGCTAGGCGGCAGTAAGGGCGAAATAAGTGTGCGGTAGGCTTTTATTAGCAGAATAAATAACCACTCCAAAGGTTTAAAAATCATACCGGCAAAGTTTTGTAATGCAATCGGCTACAGCCTTGTTAACGATTGAAGCATCCGGCAATTGTTTACCCTTGTAAATAAACATAAGCGCCAGCTGTTTATGCTGTGCTGCCAGTTTTTCGTATAGCGTAAACTTGTTGTGTCGGTACGCCTCGCGCATCAGGCGCTTGGCGCGGTTACGATCAACCGCATGCTTAAAAAACTTTTTAGGCACCGAAAACCCTGCTTGTGCCGGGTAAAATGTGTTGAGCGGTTGTACCAAATAAACAAGGGTAAACCCGCTGGTGCCAACAGATTTACCCTCTTTAAAAAGCTGGTCAATTATTTTTTTGCTCTTAAGCTTTTCTTCTTTACCGAAAGTATATTTCTCTTTCAGAAACGAAACATCAAAGCCGGCAAACGACTTAGCCGGAGAAGAATTATTTAAGTCTCTTCTCGTCAGAAACTGTAAGTTTCTTTCTGCCTCTGGCCCTTCTTCTTGCAAGAACTTTTCTTCCATTTTTGGTGCTCATTCTTTCTCTGAAGCCGTGTTTATTTGCTCTTTTTCTGCGGCTTGGCTGAAATGTCCGTTTCATATTTTCTGGTGTTTAAAATTATCCCTTTTTATTAAAAGGACGGCAAAAGTAGTTATTTTATCCACATAGGCAATAGCCCAAAGCAATAGTTTTTTATGCAAAAACCATCTTTTTTAGAGCATTTGGGCACTTTACAACCCAAATTAATGGCTTTTGGCAGATTTTGCCGGCTGCCAACTGTGCATTGCCGCTTTACTTTACGAATTCATGGCAATCAAAAACTCTTCGTTGGTTTTGGTGCCCTTCATTTGCTGTATCAGGAAATTCATTGCCTCTTCCGATGTCATATCGGCAATGTGGTTACGTAGTATCCACATACGCTGTAATACATCTTTATCGTGCAGCAGGTCGTCGCGGCGGGTACTTGATGAAACAATATCTATGGCCGGGTAAATACGTTTGTTGCTCAGCTTGCGGTCAAGTTGCAACTCCATGTTACCGGTACCTTTAAACTCTTCAAAAATTACCTCATCCATTTTGCTGCCGGTATCTATTAACGCGGTAGCCAATATGGTAAGCGAGCCTCCGTTTTCAATTTTACGTGCTGCACCAAAAAACTGTTTAGGTTTTTGCATAGCGTTTGCCTCTACACCACCCGATAATACTTTACCCGACGATGGCGATACGGTGTTGTACGCTCGGGCCAAGCGGGTGATAGAGTCAAGCAGTATCACCACATCGTGTCCGCACTCTACCAGGCGTTTTGCTTTTTGCAGTACTATGCTGCTTACTTTAACGTGTTTCTCGGCAGGTTCATCAAAGGTAGATGCTATTACCTCGCCATTAACGCTGCGCTCCATATCGGTAACCTCCTCAGGGCGTTCGTCAACCAGTAGTACTATCAGGTAAACCTCGGGGTGGTTTTTGGCTATAGCGTTGGCTATATCTTTAAGTATAGTGGTTTTACCTGTTTTAGGCTGGCTCACTATCATACCACGCTGGCCTTTACCTACCGGTGTAAACAGGTCGATAATACGTGTGCTAAGGTCGGTTGGTTTGGTAAACAGGTTCAGCTTTTCGTTAGGGAAAAGCGGGGTAAGGTAATCGAACGATACACGGTCGCGTACTTCCTCTGGCGGACGGCCATTCAGCAAATCTACCTTTAACAGGGCAAAGTATTTCTCGCCCGATTTTGGAGGGCGGATATAGCCCTGTACGGTATCGCCGGTTTTAAGGCCAAACAGTTTTATCTGCGATGGCGAAACATAAATATCATCGGGCGACGACAGATAGCTATAATCTGACGAGCGAAGGAAACCATAGCCATCGGGCATCATCTCAAGCACACCAGCACCTTCAATAATAGCATCAGTTTCTACGCTAAAAATATTCTGGTTTTGTGGCTGGTGGTGGTGGCGGCGTTGTTGTTGTTCTTCCTGCGGCTTGCTTTCAGCAACCGGGGTATCTTCTCCGGCCTGTACTTCGGTTTTAACTTCTACCGGCTGTGGTGCTGCTATCAGTTCCGGTTCTTCTTCTACTACCGGTTCTGGTTTTACGGGCTCTTCTTCTTTCTCTTCTTTATCGCCTTTGGTTTTCAGGTCGGGCGCAATTGGCTTACGCGCGCGGGTTTTCTTTGTTTTTTCTTTTGGTTTATCGGCTGTTTCTTCCGTAGCGGGTTTTTGCTCTTGCGCATCCAATATTTTTTGGATTAGCGACTCTTTATCCAGCTTTTCGCTGGCTTTTACTTTTAGTTTATCTGCCAGCTCGCGCAGTTCGGGCAGAATCATATCGTTTAACTGAGAAATATCGTACATACTGGCTGATTAATAAGTTTAGAGGCGGTTAAAAAGTTTATTGGTTGGTTGAAAATTCATTACAGGCAAACTAAAAACACGTACGTGCAATTGAGTTGAATAAAGCTTATGCTTATGGAAAAATTTTGAACAGTAAATTAGTTGGAAGAACTAAGCTCTGCGAGGTTATTCTATCGGATAACGACACAATGTTAGGCAAAGTTTCGGAATTGCCAAACT
>JBJOOW010000484.1:0-3178 GCA_046051095.1 Bacteroidota bacterium
CCAGCGCATCGCCATCAAGCATGTTTATTACCTCGCGTTCGTCGGCCACCTGTTGGGCGGGGGCATCGTTGTAGCTATCTACGGCTATTACATACTGGCCAAGGCGTTTGGCTGCTATTACAAACTCTTTTCCCAACTCGCCGCTGCCCAGCAGCATTATCTTTTTTTGCATGGTTTTTAAGGTTACAATTTGTTTGGCTAAAATACCGGTTATAACATCAATTTTATACTCAGAAAACCCTCAAAATCATTTTTTTAAAATTGTTTCCTATTTCTAAAATTCAGTTAGGTTTGTTGTGCAAAATAACAACGCAATGCAAGACGACAAAAATTTGTTTACCGAAAAAGTACCTGCCGGTAAGCGAACGTATTTTTTTGATGTGATGGAAAACCACAAGGGGCATCGGTACATTAAATTTACCGAAAGCCGTGCCAACGATGGTGAGTACATACGCCACACGGTGCGTATTTTTCAAGAGGACTTTGATAAGATTTTTGATGCCTTTGAAAAGATGAAAGGGTTTATACAAACCTCATCTACACAGCAGCCCGATAACAACTAGTTTTTGGCTGTAACCCAGCTTGGTACTGTTATCCGGATATTTGTCATCTTACCTTTTAGTGTTACATCTTTTTTGCCATCGGCGGGCGCTCCCCAACTACGAAGTTTACAGTTAAAATCGGCCGATAGGTTAAAGTGCTTTTTATCGCTTTCCCATTCAAACTTAGTAATAGTAAGTTTACTCTGCTCTTTAATATTGTAGTAATTACCCGATTCGTATTGCATGCCAATTGAGTAAAAGCCGGGCTCTCCGGTTTTATCTGCTTCGTATAATATTTCAAATTGTATGTTCTCGTTAAATAAACGGCCTTCGGCTGCATCGTACGATGGGCCATTGAACGTAGTGCTGATAAGCGTACGGGTGGGGGTACGGCCATCCATCGATCCGGTTTTATTTATTACCACACCGCGGTATAGCTGGTCTTGCTTTAGCTGGTATACTTTACCATCCAGCGTTGCCGAAAACGTAGCAGTTTCATCTGCCCTGAATGCCATGCAGGCAATACAAACTATTGCCAAAAGGGTTGAGAAGGTTTTCATACGGGCGCGAAAGTAGTAAAAACAACCTCTAATTAAAGGCTGTGGGCTGTTGTGGTAAACAAGTAATAGCAGGTAAGGTTACACTTTCCAGCTAATAGCATCGGCGTTTGCCTCATCAAACAGGTGTGGGTAGTGTATGCGCAGCTCCTGTACAAACAGGTCGAATGGAAAATCATCGAACTGGCCGTACTCGTGCAGGTAGTTCATATATTTTTGCCCGCCGTTATACTCAGCAAAAATAGAGTCGTGTTCGCCATCAAACTCCAGAGGTTTGGTGCCAAATTTTTCGCACAGGGTTTTATTAAAAGCAGGGGTACATTTTACCCACCGGCCATCAATCCAAAACTCGTTATAGCCGTGAAAAACAAACTTATCGGTGCGCAGCATCTCTACAAATTTTTTGGTAGAGAGGTGGTTTTGTACAATAGAGAAACCCAGGCGCGATGGTATACCATGCACGCGGCCCACAGCACAAAGCAACAGCGATTTTTCGATACAATAACCGCTGCCGCGTTTAAGCGTTAGCGATGCCGAAATTTCTTCGGGTACCAATATCAGGTTATACGGGTTGTAGAGGATATCATCGCGCACAGCCAGATAAAGGTCAACAACCTTTTCTCTATCGGTTTTACCCAACGAGGTTTTAGCGTGGGCGTAGTCAATTACCTGTTGGTTTTCGCTATCAATAAAGGCAGTGGGGCGCAGGTATATTTCAAAATCAGTACTCACTATATACAATTTATTCTTCGGGGTACGGGGTAATTATGGTTTATTGTTTTGGCTTGTGGCACATAGGTGCTTCGCCGTGCGCACTGCAACCAGCTTTTGCTTCGCCACCGGCACAGCAGGCAGCTTTAGGTTCGGCACTGGCCGCACAGCAGCTTTGTCCGCTGGCTTTGCACAATTTCTGGCATTCTTCTTTGCTAACTATACACTGGCCGCGGTCTTTACGCATGGCTTCGCAGGCCTCTTTGCCCATCATTTTTTCGCAGGTTGCCTGGTCCAGTACTATACTATCACCAGCCATTTTGCAACAGCCCGCAGCGTTAGCTTCTGGTGCGCCATGGGCAGTACAACCACCGTGGCCGGGGCCATCGGTTATAATTACCTCTTTTTCAATATGGCATTTGCCGGGTTCGCCGCCGCAGTGGCCTTTGCAGCCATGTGTAAACGCACGGGTGGCGGTAAAGCCTATTGCCGCCAGCGAAAGCACTATTACCAGCCAGGCAAGGGTTTCGAAAACGCCCCCCATAAAGTCGCGCTTTACTTTAATAAGCAGGTACACGCCGGCTGCCAAGGCCAGTATTAAAAGAGGAATTGCTACCATAGTTTTAATTTTTTGCTGAACAAATATAATGGGGTTTTTGGCAATACGGTTTTGCTGTTACTTTCGCCCCGGTTTATTTTAACCTTACTTACCAATATTAACTATGCTTAACCTAGAAGAAGAGAAAATGAAGTTCAGATTCAAAATGAAACTGGACATACGCTGGAGTGATATGGACGAGATGCGCCACGTTAACAATGCAGTATACCTAACCTATTTTGAACAGGCCCGTGTATTTTACTTTCACGAAGCCTGCGAATGGAACTGGAAAGAAATTGGCGCGATTTTGGCAAATGCACATGTAGATTATATACGTCCGGTGGTATTTCCTAATCCTACGTACATTTACCTGCGCACCAGTAAGCTGGGTAATAAAAGTTTCGAGCTGCATTATATGATATCCAGCTTTGTAAACGGTGTAGAAGAGTTAACCACTACCGGTCATACAACCATGGTAATGTTTGATTATAAAACCAATAAAAGTGTTGCCATGCCCGAAAACATACGCGAGCGTATTACTGCTTACGAACCGGGCCTGCACAATAACCAATAATAAAAACAGTTGTAAGAGCCAGCTATATGTTGCTACGAATTAACCCGGATAATATTGACGACCGCCTGATATGGCAGGTAGTAAATTGCCTGCGCAAAGGTGGGGTAATTATTTACCCAACCGATACCGTGTATACACTTGGTTGCGACCTTACCCACCGCGATGCCTACGAAAAAGTTTGCCGCATTAAAAACAT
>JBJOOW010000485.1:0-7126 GCA_046051095.1 Bacteroidota bacterium
ATAGATGGCGACAAAGTACGCTACGCTAACCGCTGGCAGGCCGCCGGTAACGAGGTTAAGTGGGATATGGTGCACTACGATGTGCAGCTGATAGGCGGTATTGTACTACACCAGGGCAAAATTGCCGAGATGAGTACCGGTGAAGGTAAAACGCTGGTAGCTACCCTGCCTGCCTACACCAACGCACTGGCCGGCGAGGGCGTACACATTGTAACGGTAAACGATTACCTGGCCCGACGCGATAGCGAGTGGAACGGTCCGCTGTTTCAGTTTTTAGGTTTACGTGTTGATTGTATTGATAAATACCCGCCACACTCAGAGGCCCGCCGCAAGGCTTACATGGCCGATATTACCTACGGCACCAACAACGAATTTGGTTTCGATTACCTGCGCGATAACATGGTTAGCAGCCCTAACGAAATGGTACAGCGCAAACACCACTTTGCTATGGTGGATGAGGTTGACTCGGTATTGATTGATGATGCCCGTACACCGTTAATTATATCTGGCCAGGTAGAAGGTTCGGAAGATGAAGTACAGTTTCAGGAACTGAAACCGCGTATTTATAAAGTGTTCGAAACACAACGCCGTATTACCAACCAGTTTTTAACCGATGCCAAACGCCTGATTAAAGAAGGCAAAACCGGCGAGAAAGAAGGCGAGGGCGGTCTGGCACTTTTCCGTGCACACCGTGGCTTACCTAAAAACAGTGCGCTTATTAAATACCTGAGCGAGCCGGGCATTAAGCAAATACTACAGGCTACCGAAAACTACTACCTGGGCGAACAGCAAAAAAACATGCCGATAGTAGATAAGGAATTGTATTTCCATATAGATGAGAAGAACAACAGCGTAGAGCTAACCGATAAAGGTATTGAACTGATAACCGGTGCCGGCGAAGACCCTAACTTTTTTGTAATACCCGATATGGGTACGGCTATTGCCGAGATAGAATCGCAGGGATTGAGCAGCGAAGAAAAAGTTGCCCGCAAAGACGCACTGGTACGCGACTACAGCGAAAAGAGCGAGCGCATCCACTCGGTACAGCAGTTGCTTAAAGCATATACGCTGTTCGAAAAAGATGTAGAGTATGTGGTAATGGACGGTAAGGTTAAAATAGTTGACGAAAACACCGGCCGTATACTGGAGGGCCGCCGCTACAGCGATGGCTTACACCAGGCTATAGAAGCTAAAGAAAACGTGAAGGTAGAAGCAGCCTCGCAAACGCTGGCTACCATTACGCTGCAAAACTACTTCCGTATGTTCCATAAGCTGTGCGGTATGACCGGTACTGCCGAAACAGAAGCACAGGAGTTGTGGGATATTTACAAACTGGAGGTGTCATCGATACCTACCAACAAACCGGTTGTACGCGATGACCGCGACGACCTGGTGTACAAAACCCGTAAAGAGAAATTTAACGCCATTATTGAAGAGATAGTAAAACTTACCGAAGCAGGCCGCCCTGTACTGGTAGGTACTACATCGGTAGAGGTATCGGAGTTACTATCGCGTATGCTTACCATACGTAAAATAAAACACAACGTACTTAACGCCAAGCAACACCAGCGCGAGGCCGAGATAGTTGCCGAAGCAGGTAATGCAGGCACCGTAACCATTGCTACCAACATGGCAGGCCGTGGTACCGATATAAAAATTAAAGACGATGTGAAAAAAGCCGGTGGTTTGGCCATTATAGGCAGCGAACGCCACGATAGCCGCCGTGTTGACCGCCAGTTGCGTGGCCGTGCAGGCCGCCAGGGCGATCCGGGTTCATCGCAGTTTTTTGTATCGATGGAAGATGAGCTGATGCGCCTTTTCGGTAGCGACCGTATTGTAAAGGTAATGGACCGCATGGGCTACGAAGAGGGCGAAGTAATACAGCACTCTATGATTTCTAAATCGATAGAGCGCGCGCAGAAAAAAGTAGAAGAAAACAACTTTGGTATACGTAAACGCTTGCTGGAGTATGATGATGTAATGAACCGCCAGCGCGAGGTTATTTACGCTAAACGTAAACACGCCCTGTTTGGCGACCAGCTATCGCTGGACATCAACAACAGCTTCTTCGACCTGTGCGAAGAACTGGTAAGCAACGGTCAGGCTACTAAAGATTACGACAACTTTAAATTAGAGGTAATCCGTTACTTCTCGTTAGATACTGCCGTTACGCAGGACGAACTGGTGGGTGGCAATGTAGCTGCAGTTACCGAAAAACTGTTTGCCGAAGTAAAAGCTGCTTACGAGCACAAAACCACAACCACCGTTAACAGCGTAATGCCGGTACTGCAAAGTATACGCGAAGCACGCGGCGAAACCGTTAAGTTTGTAGCCGTACCTTACAGCGATGGCAAAAAGCAGATGACCATTTTTGTTGACCTGGAAAAAGCACTGCAAAGCCAGGGTAAAGACCTTAACGCATACTTCGAGAAAGCCATTACCCTATCGCTGATTGATGAGGCATGGAAACACCACCTGCGCGCCGTTGACGACCTTAAACAGGAAGTACAGCTGGCTACCTTTGAGCAGAAAGACCCTATTGTTATTTATAAGAAAGAGGCCTTTAACCTGTTTAGCGGCATGATAGCCGAAGTAAACCGCGAGATTGCTTATTTCTTATTTAAAGGCCAGGTACCACAAGCCGACCCTGAACAGGTACGCAATGCCGAAGCTGAAAGACAAAAAGCCTTTGCACAAAAAATACAGGTAGGCCGCGGCGAAATAGAAAACCCGCAGGTTAACCAGGCTAACGATGGCGGCCAGCCACTGCCCCCACAACAGGAACCCGAGCGCAAATTAGAGCCTATACGCGTAGGCGAAAAAATTGGCCGCAACGATCCTTGCCCTTGTGGTAGCGGTAAAAAATATAAAAACTGCCACGGTAAAGATGCCGAGGTATAGTAATTACCACTTTTAATTAAAGCCCGTGTTAGCTGGTAGCAAACCAACAACACGGGCTTTTTGTTTTATGTTTATGGTTAACTAAAATCAGTTTATTTTACATAGCGCAGTGGTTAGTATTCACTAATTTCACCCATCAATACCCGCTCATGAGCCTGATAGTTTATTCCATTCCGGTTTTCTTTTTGTTGATTGGTATAGAGTTGCTGATAGCCAAAATGCGCAACCTATCGTACTACCGTATGAACGATGCCATAGCCAACCTTAGCTGTGGTATAGGCTCGCAGATAAGCGGCATATTTCTTAAAACGGTAACCTTTATTGGCTATACCTGGCTGTACGAACATTCTATCTGGAAAATACAGGACAGCATTGTTACCTATATTCTGCTGTTTATCGGTGTCGATTTTTTCTATTACTGGTTTCACCGCCTTGCTCATGAAATTTCGTTTTTGTGGGGTAGCCATGTGGTACACCACCAAAGCGAGGAGTACAACCTTACCGTAGCACTTCGCCAGGCCTGGCTACAGGGTGCCTTTAGCTGGGTGTTTTACCTGCCGTTGGCTGTAGTAGGGTTTTCGCCGGCATCGTTTATTACTATCGCCTCGCTGCAAACCCTTTACCAGTTCTGGATTCACACCAAGCTGATTGATAAAATGAATCCGGCGTTTGAGTATGTATTCAACACCCCATCTCACCACCGCGTACACCACGGTGTAAACCCTAAGTACATTGATAAAAACCACGGCGGCACCTTAATTATCTTCGACCGCTGGTTTGGCACTTTTCAGGTAGAGGATGAAGAAGTAGTATATGGCATTACCAAACAAACCAATAGCTGGAACCCCGTTTGGGTAAACTTTGAATACTGGATAGACCTTTTCAAAGAGGCATTCAGGGTACACACCATTAAAAACTTTATACTAATGATGGTAAAAGCCCCCGGCTGGAAACCTGCCGAACTGGGCGGTGTAGAACCGTTAAAACCCGTTACCCCACAAACGTTTCACAAGTACGATACTGAAATATCATCGGGGCTTACCAACTACGCTTTTGTACAATTTGTAATAGTACTGCTTTGCACTACTGCTTTCCTGTTGTTTCAGGGCAAACCTACCCTTGCCGAAAATCTGCCGCTTAAAGTTTTTACAGCAGCGTTAATCATACTATCGCTGGTAAACATTGGTGCCATTTTTGAAAAGAAAACATGGGTTACCGCGCTGGAGTACCTGCGTATACTGGCCGTAAGCGGGCTTATTGTTTTATTAGCCGCAAATACTTCCATATTTGTGCCCGCAATTGTTTCGGTTGGGTTGTTTAGTGTAATAAGCATACTGTGGTTTACCCGCTTTAAACAAGAGTTTAGTACTAAAACTATATAACTATGTTACTGTTACAGATATTTAAAAATATGGACCCCGCCAGCGATCCCGTGGTGTATGCCATACCGTTTTTTATAATAGCTATTGCCACCGAGCTGTATATTAACTGGAAAGAACAGTTGCACCTGTACGAAACCAAAGAGGCCGTTTCATCTATTGGCATGGGGCTGGGCTCGCTGGTAATAAATATTGTAATGAAAGGCCTTGCCTATGGTACGTATACTATCATATTCGATGCGCTGCATGGTAACGATGGTGGCCTTGGCTGGCATTGGTGGGTATGGATACTCATACTATTTGCCGATGACTTTACCTTTTACTGGCACCACCGCCTTAGCCACGAGATTCGCGTACTGTGGGCGGCACACGTAAACCACCACTCATCTACCACTATGAACCTGGCAACTGCCCTGCGCCAAAGCTGGGCCGAACAGTTGTACAAATATTTCTGGTGGTTGTGGTTACCGGTAGTTGGTTTTCCGCCGTTAATGATATTGATGATGATGAGCATATCGCTTATTTACCAGTACTGGGTACACACCGAGCTTATCCGCAAAATGCCTAAGTGGTTCGAGTTTTTATTCAACACTCCATCGCATCACCGCGTGCACCATGCCAGCAATGTACGCTACCTCGATCAGAACCATGCCGGTATACTTATTATATGGGACCGCCTGTTTGGCACCTTTGCCGAAGAGCGCGACGATGAAAAACCCGTATATGGAATTACCAAAAACATAAACACTTACAACCTGTTTAAAATTGCCGGCCACGAGTTTGTAGATATTTGGCACGATGTAAAACGCGCGCCTAAGTTTACCGATAAGCTTAAGTATATTTTCTACCCACCGGGCTGGAGCCACGATGGCCCCGATTTACGCGCCAAAACTTTACGCAGGCAGTTACATGCGCAGAATAAGCAGTAACCATTACATTCGCGCCCAAAACAGACGAATGAAAAATGTAGCTTTATTTATGTGGGTGGTGGTTTGCAGTGTGGTTGTGTTATCATCTTGCAACTACTCTAACAGTTACGAGGTAGTTAATGCCAACAATAAATTCAGCCTGTCTGTACCATCATGGATGAAAGAAGAGAAAGGCCTGAAAGAAGGCGCCGATTTTCAGTATGCCAACCGTTTCCGCAATTTTTATGCAGTGGGCGAAGTAGTTAACCCCGGCGATAAAACCACTGCACAGGTAATGACAGATAACCTGGCCATTTTGCGCAAAGCACTTGATAAGCCCATGGTTTCCGACTCATCGGATATTACCACAGCCAGTGGTGTAAAAGGTACCCGGGTAGAAATTTCGGGCAAAATGACTGGGGAAGACATTTACTTTAGCGAAGTATTGTACCAGGGCAATCACGGTTTATACCACGTAAGCATCTGGACCCGCAGCAGTAATCGTAAATTGCACTTTAAAGAGGACATAAGCAAGATAATAGCCTCATTTAAAGAGATTTAGGTCGCCACCACTCCAATTGTCACAGAATTGTAAATTTTTTGTTAGCACCTTCTAAAATCATACCCTGCACTTTGCGGAAATGATAGATTTGTGCCTCATTTCTCACAAAAACAAAACTTAAGAATGAAAGCAAGATTTACCCTGTTGGCTGCATTATTTGTAGCTTTTTTCTCGGCTCAGGCCCAAACCATACCAAACGCTGGTTTCGAAACCTGGACCTCTCCTCTTAACCCGGATGGTTGGTCAACCTACTCATCTGCTTTTGGTTTTAACCTTGGCCTGTGTGCTAAAGACAGCCTTGACAAAGTAGTAGGTAACAACTCGGTACGTGTTTACGCCGATTCTATCCCCGGCCAACCAGCTTACGGTGTAATTGCCGGTGTTGTAGCTACCGGTACAGCCACTGCAGGTAACCAGGGGCCTAAATTTTCAGGTATACCTTTTGCCTACCATGCCGATACCCTTTTCTTTGCTTATAAATATACCTCGCCTGGCAACGATACTGCCAATGTAGTTATATCTATGACCAAAAATGGCTCGGGTGTATTTGTTAACGGTTACTCTGCACTAAGCGTATCGCTTGATACTACCAGCCAGTGGGGCCTTGTTTACATTCCACTATCTACAGCTTATGCCAACGCTACTATTACACCAGATACTCTGTTGCTGATATTCCAGTCTGCTAACAGACAACAAACCAAAGGTTCTACTCTGCATGTTGACCAGGTATTCTTCAGCCAGTCTCAAACTACCGGTATAGAAGACCTGAACGTTACTTATAACGTATCTATCTTCCCTAACCCGGTTAGCAGCGAACTGAAAGTACAAGCCGATGTAGTTGGTGGCCAAATCGTAATCACCGACCTTAACGGTAAACTGGTTCGTATCCGTCCGCTGGAAGGCCCGGTTACAAGTGTTGATATGAGCGATGTAGCTTCTGGTACTTATATCTACCGCATAGCTGATAAAAACAACCGTTTCGTTAAACAAGATAAATTCAACGTAGTAAAATAAGTTTACTGCTTATCTAGTAAAAAAGGCGGCACTAACGTGCCGCCTTTTTTATTTCCATGTGTCTGTTTATTTAATTACCAGCACTGCCGTTTGGTGCGGCGCCAGTTGCAGGTTCAGTTTATCGCCTGCATTTAAAGTACTGGTAGTATGCTGCCAAATGTTCTTTATTGTTACAGCTTTAGCTTCGCCGCCTGTCAGGTTAGCTGCAGTATATTCTTTGTTTAAAGCTTTACGGCTATAATTCATAACTGCAACAGCTACCGAGCCATCGCTTAACGTACGGCGGTAAAGCCATATGCCACCCTTTTTATATACCAGCATAGCCTGCTCGCCTTTTGGGTCCTGGTTAATGGCAAGTATAT
>JBJOOW010000486.1:0-2606 GCA_046051095.1 Bacteroidota bacterium
ACATCTTTGCCGGCACCTTCATTAAATATCTTCAGTTTAATACAACCAACCTCTGGGGTTACCATGCCGTAAAACGGCACCGAGGTCTCCTGTATCTCTTCGCGCTCCATAGTAAGGTACAGGGTCTTGGTTTCCTGTAGCGATACCTTACGCTCTATTTGCAGGCTAACCGGTGCTTTAGGCTGGCCCACCAAAAATTTCTCTACTTCATCTTTTTTACGGTTAAGTGTGCTTTCACCGTCTATAGCTTTAATTATATCGCCGGCATGTACACCGCTTTTATCGGCTGGCTGGTTTTGTGTAACAGATATTACTACCGGGTATTTATCCATCACTTCAATTTCTACACCAATACCGCCAAACTTACCACCCTGTTGTATACGTGCATTTTCTATCTGCGATCCCGAAAAATAATTGGTAAAAGGGTCCAGTGTTTTTAGCATACCATCTATACAGGTACGCATTAATTTAGATGGCTCTACATCATCTACATAGTAGGTGTTTACCTCTTTATACAGCGCTGTAAAAACATCTATGTTTTTCGAAATCTCAAAGTAGCTATCGGCAAACGACATAGTGCCAAATGCTATTGCTACTACCACCAACCCTTTTATTATTCTGCTCTTCATTGTTTGCTTTTTAAACCGCAATGCGGTACGGTTTATTTCTTACTCAAAATTTCTGTTACACGTTTGCCATTGTTCAATAACTCAACAGCCTTTTTAAGCTCCGTATCGTTAGTTAATGCAGCCTGTATGCGGCCGGTGCCCAAATAATAGCGCGAAACAATTTCTTCTTCTAACAGGCTTTTTATCTGTGCCTTTTCTTTTTCCAGGTCGCGCTGTTTATCGTGCATCATGGTTTTTTTCATAGCCTCGTAGTCGTCCTTAATAGCCTCGTAGTACTTTTCTTTTTCGGCGGTGGTTTTAAGGTCGTTCAATATTTTTTCGCTACGGGTAGTGTAGTCATAATCTTTCTTACCAACCCATGCTACAAAATCGGCGTATTCGGCATCGGTTAATTTAAAGCTGGCTGCCGGTCCAATTTTCTCGTGTTTGGCGCGGTACTCATTAGCATAGTCGTAAAGCAGGCTTTTGGTAATAAGGCTAATGGTAATAGGTGTAAGCTTTTCAGGCTCAACAGCAATGTCAGGGTCAATACCGCCACCATCGTACACGGTGCGTCCATTTTTGGTTTTAAAGGCCACCTTCAGTGAATCGGGTATGCGTTTTACACTACCATCTTCGTTACGTTCGGCATAGTTAATTGCCTGTATACAGCGGCCCGAAGGGATATAGTATTTAGCTGTGGTTATTTTAAGCTTGGCATTAAATGGCAGCGAGCGGGTACTTTGCACCAGGCCTTTACCAAATGTTTTCTGGCCCATTATAACTGCACGGTCTAAATCCTGCAACGAACCCGATACAATTTCAGCAGCCGAAGCAGAGCCGCCATCTGCTAACACTACTACCGGTATTTTTAAATCAATAGGGTCGTTCAGGCTGGGGAAGTTCTTGTTCCACTCATCAATTTTACCCTTGGTAAAAACTATATCAATATTCTTATCTACAAATACGTTTGCCACATTAATAGCTTCGTGCAACAAACCTCCCGGGTTTCCACGCAGGTCAAGTATTATACCATTCAGCTTGCCTTTGCTTTCAAGCGACAGCAGTGCGTTTTTAACCTCTGCACCAGCTTTATCGGTAAAGCCAGATAGTTGTATATAACCAACTTTATCATCTACCATACCATAGTACGGTACGTTCTTAATCTTAATTTCTTCGCGCACCATTTTTACGCTCATCTCGGTTTCGGTGCCATCAGCCATCAGGCGTTTAAAACGTACATTCACTTCGGTGCCCGGTTTACCCTTAAGCATGGCACTAACCTGATCGGTACGATAGTTTTTGGCGTTCTTCCCATCTACCTCAATAATTTTATCGCCGGCACGCAACCCGGCTTTATCTGCCGGAAAACCTTCGTATGGTTCTGTAACAGTTACCCATTCACCACGGGTACCTATAACCGCGCCAATACCACCGTAGCGACCAGTAGTTTGCTGACGGTAGTCGTCCATATCTTCCTCGGGTATATAATCGGTATATGGGTCCAGCGATTCAAGCATTTCGTGTATGCCTGCCTGCATCAACTTCTCGGGGTTAAGCGTATCTACGTAGTAGGTATTCAGCTCTTTGTAAAGCGTAGTAAAAATGTCAAGGTTCTTGGTTATCTCGAAGTACGATGGGCTGGTTGTAAAAGCAATGGGTATAAACGCCACTACCATAATAGCCCCTATCATCATGTATTTTTTCAGTCCCGTCATTATTGTAAACATAATTCTAAACGGTCACATATTGAAATTGTTGCCTGCCCCCAATAGCCATTTATCATATTTTTTGAAAACTGGCATAAATCATGCTGTTGGGTGTTAACTAAATATTTAGGTTTATACCATGAACCTGCTGTTCGATTTTATTAAACACCTGCAACCAGAAGAGAAGCAAAAGCTTGCCACTATGGAGGTTAAAGGCCGTAGTGCAGAGGTATGGGATATGATAAACAAACAGGCAGAGCGATTAGAGTTTGACCGCGATGTAATTGAA
>JBJOOW010000487.1:0-2822 GCA_046051095.1 Bacteroidota bacterium
TTGCCTTTGCGCAGCGATATAGAGGTGGTGTTGCGTGCAATCATGTTCCCCATCAGGCGTGGCCAGGTTTCGCGTATGCGCGACTCCTGTACGCCGGGGCTCAGTTTGAACTCCCTGACCATTAGCTCAAGTGCTTCTTTGAGTGTAACGGAATTTTTGCGCATCCCCATTTTGTTTCAGGTTTAATATTAGGCAAATTTTCAGGCTTGCCTTTTAAAGTTGTTCAGGTGGGGGTGGGTATGTGAAGAGATAAAAGTACAGCCCTTTTACTGGCCGTTTACCACTATGGGCGTGGTTTTAACCTTATTGCTGTAATGGCCTGCCCTGTCGCGCAATACAATGCTATACACTACCGTATCAAGCGGGCAGCCCGGCGTAGGTACCACAAAGCACTTTTTCGAATCGATAGCGCGTATTACCTGTATCTCGCCCGAAATAGCTTTGTAGTTGCCATCGGGTTCAACATCGGGCGAGGCATACGTACCTACACAACTATCGCGGCTATCTATCAAAAACACATTAAAGCCGCTCATTTTAAGGCAACTCGAGTCGCCACGTTTAAACCCGCACTGGTCGCAGGTATCGGCATCCGATGGGCGTACGCTTATATCGCCATCGCCATCGGTAAAGGTAAACGAAATGGTATCTACACTGCCGCTGTACACATAATCCGACGAAACCGACTTAAACTCAATAGCCGGCTCTATGGGGTAGCTGGGGGCCTTTACACAGGCCGAAACAGCACAAATAACCAAAAAGGCAAATAAAATACGCATCTGCATCAGGTCAAATAAACTCAAAATTGCGGGGTTTATTGCATTTTTACATCCACAATTTTAGGGTATTGGAACAATTAACAGAACGGATATTTAATGAGGTCGAGAGCGGATTTGAACCGCTGGCATTGGAGGTGTTTGCTTTTCAGTATCACAATGTGCCTATATATAAGCAGTACTGCGATTTACTAAAGCGAACACCAGATACGGTTAACGCGCTTAACGATATACCTTTTTTACCAATAGAGTTTTTTAAAACGCACGAGGTAATTGCCGAAGGTAAACAACCACAACGCATATTCGAAAGTAGCGGCACTACGGGGCAGGTGCCATCGCGCCACCGCGTAGCCGATACTGCTGTATACGAACAGAGTTTTCGTAAATGCTTCGATCGGTTTTACGGACCGGTAGAGGAGTATGTAATACTGGCCCTGCTGCCTTCGTATCTGGAGCGGGGCAACTCATCGCTGGTATACATGGCGCAGGACCTGATAACCCGAAGCAGGCAAAACGCCAGCGGCTTTTTTCTGAACGATTTTGAAAAGCTGTACGATTGGCTGGATGTGCTGCGCAACGGCCACCGTAAGGTAATGCTGCTGGGTGTAACATTTGGCCTGCTCGATTTTACAGAGCAATACAAAATCGATTTTCCCGATTTGATAGTAATGGAAACCGGTGGTATGAAGGGCAGGAGAGAAGAACTAACCCGCAACGAGGTACACCAGCGCTTAAAAGTAGCTTTTGATGTACCGGCTATACATTCGGAGTATGGTATGACGGAGCTTTTATCGCAGGGGTATAGTAAAGGCGATGGCGTATTTTACACACCGCCGTGGATGAAAATACTAACCCGCGATATGTACGACCCCTTGGTACTGCAAACGCAAAGCAACACCGGTGCAGTTAATGTAATAGACCTGGCTAACCTGTACTCGTGCTCGTTTATTGCCACCGGCGATTTAGGTAAGTTACACCCCGATGGAGGCTTTGAGATACTGGGCCGCATGGATAGCGCCGAAGTAAGAGGCTGTAATTTAATGGCAGTGTAAGGGTGACGTGGGACAAGTGGCAGGTTGAAATACAAACTACATACACCACTTCTGTATTCTATGTAACTTCTGTTTCTATGTGGTATAAAAATGTATTTTGCATTACAGTGAATATTCAAAACACCTTTTTGTACAAAACCTACCGCGATTTTAAACTGCTGTTTGCTATAGTAGTTCTATGGGCGGTTGGTTCGCTGTGGTATGCCCTGCACAGCCACGAGGAGTTTCCGTTTCTGTTGTTTGGTATGTACTCGCTAAAGCAACAGGCTAAACCCGAATACACCCAATATGCTCTTATAACCGATGATGGCAAGGAGTTTATATATGCCAACCTGAAGGACCCGCAGCGCGAGTTATTGCAGCATGGCATTGCCAATACCGCCGATGCCACACAGTCATCGCCGGAGTTTGTGGCATGGGTTAAGCGTACGACTACCAAAGGGCAGCCATTTAAAATAGTGCTGCGCCGCTACACGTACAATGCCAAAGGGCAACCGGTTGAAACTTCCACCCAAATTGTATACCCGCATGGCGAACTATAAAGGCTTTACTGCGCAGTATGCACTAAAGGCTTATCTGGTGTTTGCCGTGGTGGTGTTGGTTATTATTGGCCGCTTAGCCGCACCGGCAGGGTTTAGTTACCTGCCGCCACTTACCGGTACCGCCGAAAGCGAAACCATTTACCGGTTGCTGCAATATGCAGGCTTGCCCGCTTTGGTGTGGGCCAACCAAACCGTGCCTGTAGTACTGGATGTATTACTGATACTGCTGCCGGTGGCGTTTGTATTTACACTAAAGCGGGGCTTTGCTATTGGTACATTTGTGTTACTGCTGCTTTACTTTTTTACCTACAACATGGTAACCGGCCACCACTACCACGGTCTGGCAGGTACGCTGCTGATAATGGTGCCGTTTTTTAGTAAAGATGAAACCAGGTTTAACCTGCTATGGCAAGCGGTGCGCTACTACTGGCTGTACATTTTTGCCAGTGCGGCAT
>JBJOOW010000488.1:0-3938 GCA_046051095.1 Bacteroidota bacterium
ACTTAACTATATTGCCCTGGGTGGCATGGTAGTAAATATTGTACTGAACCTTATTTTAATACCGCAGCATGGGGCGTTTGGCTCTACCATAGCTACCCTTATTACACAAATACTGGTAGCCATAGTACATGTTATGGCAGCCGATAAACACTTTAAGCTTGACTACCGCCCGGCAGAGGTGGGCAAACTATTTGGCTTTGCAGTTAGCTGTGTGGCCATAGGTTACTTGGGTATGCTGTTGCAGCTACCCTGGGTACTGGGCATTACCATTACAGTAGCCCTTTGCCTGCTGGCTGCTATTGCTACCAAACTACTGCCGGTGGCACAGTTTGTAGCCCTGCTTAAAACAAAAGCCGCTTCGTAAAATATTATACATTTGACCGCTTCAAAAAAATACACGAATGGATAAAGAGTTCAACCTGGTTAACGCCATCAGAATTATTTTAAAATGGAAAGTACAGATACTAACGCTGGTAGTACTATCGGGTGTTATTGCTGCTATATTTTCGGTTTTTGTAATGGATGAGTGGTTCCTTTCTTACTCTACCTTTTACCCTACCAACCAGGCCTTAACCGACCGTAACAACATTTTCGGTAACGAGGCCAGTGCCGATTACTTTGGCGATAAAGCCGATGTAAACCGCGTACTTACTATTGCCAACTCGGTGCCGATTATAGATTTTGTAATAGACTCGTTTAAACTAGCCGAGCACTACGACGTTAGTAAAGAGAAAAAATACTGGCGTACCATAGTGCGTAAAAAGTTTGAAAAGAAATACGAGGCTATTAAAACCGAACGCGATGCGGTACAGGTATCGTTATATGATACCGACCCTAAAACAGCAGCCGCTATTGTAAACGCCATAGTAGAAAAAGTAGATGCGCTGAACAAACAATACGTAGCCGAAACCAAAACCAAAATATATACAGCCGTTGACGACCAGATAAAAAAACTACAGGAAGATGTAGCGTTTTATAACGATACGCTGGCATCGCTGGGCGAGTTGTATAAAATAAAAGTATCTACCGGTGCCGATGGCACGGTAATAATAGAAGGCGGCAACTACAAAGCCGTACAGATTTATAAAAGTATTATGAGCCGCCAGACCAACGCTAACCGCGAGTTGAACAACATGATGAACATACACGGCCAGTTAGAGGTATCTAAAACCAATAACGAATCATCGTTGTACATACTTGAAAAAGCATTTGCATCTGACAGAAGAGAAAAGCCGGTACGCTCGCTGGTAGTGCTTATTACTATGCTGGTAACTGCTTTTGTTGCGCTGATAGGCGTACTGCTGATTGAAGAGATAAAAGAAATTAAAGCCCAGCTATAATAATGACCGGCCGCGCCATCGACAGAACTGAACTGGGTGCCTTCGCCTTTTTGGGCGTGGCTACCATAGGCTCTGTATTGGCTGCATTTGCTACCGAAATGTACTATCTGGCACTGATACCCTTTGGGCTGCTGATAGCGTATACGGCGGTAATAAACTTTAAGTTGCTGTACTATTTTCTGCTGGTGTCTATACCTATATCTATTGAGTATTACTTTTCATCGTCGCTTGCAACCGACCTGCCCGATGAGCCGCTGATGATAGGGCTTATGCTGGTAACGTTTGTGTTTATGCTAAGCAGTTACCGATCGATACCTACTGGCTTTTTTGGCAACCTGTTTATAGTTGCGCTACTGGTTCATTTGTTCTGGATTTTTTTGAGCGCTGTTAACTCGGTAGACGTGGTGGTATCGATAAAAGTACTACTGGCTAAAACCTGGTACATAACCACCTTTTGTTTTTTAACGGCCATTGTGGTACGCACTAAAGATGATGTAAAGAAACTTTTCTGGTGCGTGTATATACCGCTAACACTGCTTATTATACAGGTTATCATCCGCCACGGCATGCAGAATTTTTCGTTTGAGCAGATTAACGACCCTATGATGCCGTTTTTCCGCAACCACGTAAACTATGCCGCTATTGTATCTATTTTTTTTCCGTTTATACTATGGGCACGTGGCGAGTATGCCAAAGGTACATTTAAGCACCGTTTGCTCACTGCATCGGCGTTGCTTTACATAGTGGCTATTTATTTATCGTACACGCGTACCTGTTATATAGCCTTGTTGCTGTTGTACCCGGTTTACCTGGTAATACGCTACCGGCTAATGAAACCCGCTATGCTGGGTGTAGGTGTGGTTATTGCCCTGGTAGTAGGCTACCTGTTTACCAGCAACCACTACCTTAAATTTGCACCCGATTTTGAAGAGACGATTATCCACGACCGGTTCGACGACCACCTTTCATCTACCTTTGAAGGTAAAGATGTATCGAGCATGGAGCGGGTATACCGCTGGGTGGCAGTAACACAAATGTGCCACGAGCACCCGTATATGGGTTTTGGGCCGGGCAATTTTTTTCCGTACTACAAACGTTATACGGTTAGCAGTTTCGAAACCTATGTAAGCGATAACCCCGAACGCTCTACCGCGCACAACTATGCGCTGTTTTTGCTGGCCGAACAAGGCGGCGTAGGGTTGGGCA
Organism: Bacteroidota bacterium; assembly: GCA_046051095.1. Classification (GTDB taxonomy): domain Bacteria; phylum Bacteroidota; class Bacteroidia; order Chitinophagales; family LD1; genus Bog-950. Next base: position 2,547 of record JBJOOW010000488.1, read on the forward strand.
TATTTGCATTGCTCACACTGGTAATATTTATTTATGGTGAGCAACTATACCACCGCGTAAAAAATACCGACGATAAAAAACTGGTGCTTACCCTGTTACTGGTAATGGCAATGATATATGTAAACCTGCTGCTGAGCGATATGCTGGAGAGCGATAAGGTGGGTCCTTTCTTTTTTATAGGGCTGGCGTTGCTGGCAACTATAGATATACGCAACCGGCGCTTACTTAAAGCGTAGCGAAAGCAGCGTTATATCATCATCAAAATCGGTATCCTGTTTGTACGATATTACGTGCTCTATCAGGCGGGCGTTAAACTCGGCCAACGAAAGGCTGTTGTTAGTACGGGTAAAGCCAATAATACCTTCTACATCGAAAAGTTTACCATCGTTATTAATAGCTTCTGATAAGCCATCGGTATAGTTTACCAGTATAGCGCCGGGCTCTACCTGCACCTCGCCGTAGTTAATGTATGGCAGGGTTTCGAACATGCCCAATATGGTGCAGCCATTGTCTAACAATTGTACATCGCCGTTGCTATGCAGTATGCTTGGGTTGTGCCCTGCATTTACATACGTAAGCGTGCGGGTTACATAGTTATAGGTAGCCACAAACAGCGTTATAAATTTTTCGCCTTTGGTAATCTCCAGCACTTTGCCGTTTAGTATATCTATAAACTGTTGTAGTGAGTGCTTACGGGTTAGCAAAATGCGCATGTTGGCCTGAAAGTTGGCCATTAGTATAGCCGCCGGTATACCTTTACCCGATATATCGCTGATACAGAAAGCTATTTCGTGGTCGTTTATCTGTATAAAATCGTAGTAATCGCCACCTATGTTTTTGTGTGGCTTATAAAACGCCGAGGCTTCTATATTATCGTTATTGGGCAGTACCGAAGGTACCAGCATGTTCTGCATATCGGCAGCCAGCTTTAGCTCCTTCTGCATTACCAGCTGGTCTATCTGGTTTTTAAACAGCTTTTTGTTTTCGTTAGCCACCACAATTACGTTGGTAATGGTTTGTATAAACTTCAGCTTTTCTTCTTTGGTATCGCTTTGGTCGTTACCAAAAGCGCCTACCAATGCAAAACCGATGGGTTCTTTTTTATGGGTAACCGGTATAAGAAACTCAAAGTCTTTCAGTGTTTCATCTTTAATAGCTGCTACGGGTGTAGTAAATGTAAACAGCGAAAACTTAACCTGCACATCGTAGTTAAGTATACTCATGTCCAGATCGCCGGGTGTAATACAGGCCCACTTATCGTCGGTCTCTTTAATAAACAGGGCTATTTTGGTTACCCCCAACTGTGCGTGTAGTATGTTTTCGTAAATACGCGACAGCGCCGTAATGGGCATGTTGTTATTTACTGCCCTTGTAATTTCGAGCAGCGAATCT
>JBJOOW010000489.1:0-2738 GCA_046051095.1 Bacteroidota bacterium
GGGCCGAGTTTTCTTCGCTGGTAATCTGGTGTATGGTTTCTATATTGCGTAGCAGGTAGTTGTCTATTACCGTATCAATATCTCCATCCATTTTCAGGGTACCTTGTTCAAGCAGCAGGGCCCTTTTGCACAGCGCGCGAAGTACATTTACCTGGTGGCTTACAAAAATAATGGTACGGCCGCTTTCTTTATTAACCGATTGCATTTTACCCAGACATTTTTTCTGAAACTCAGCGTCGCCTACGGCAAGTACTTCGTCTACTATCAGTATTTCCGGTTCGAGGTGCGCGGCTACAGCAAATGCAAGGCGTACATACATACCGCTACTGTAGCGTTTTACAGGCGTATCAAGGTACATTGCCACACCTGCAAAATCTACAATTTCGTCAAAGCGCTGATTTATTTCATGCCGGGTCATACCCAGTATGTGACCATTGAGGTAAACATTTTCTTTGCCTGTAAGTTCGGGGTGAAAGCCCGTACCAACCTCGAGCAGGCTTGCAATGCGGCCACTTGCTTTGATAGTACCGGTAGTAGGTGCTGTTACTTTTGATAGTATTTTAAGGAAAGTGCTTTTGCCGGCTCCGTTGCGACCTACTACACCTACCACATCGCCTTTAGCTATATTGAAACTAACATCTTTTAAAGCCCATACATAGCCCGATGAGTTGTTGTTTGTACGATCGTTTTGGCGGGCGGCTTGTATAGCAGGATCTGGCTGACCGGTTATATATGCCCATAATCGGGAGATATCATCTTTAAAGCTAACTGCATTTACACTGCCCAGTCTGTATATTTTCGAAATATTTTCTACCTCTATAGCTGTGTTACCCATATAACTAAACTGTGTCCATGAAATTTTTCTCTACCTGATTGAATATTACAACGCCAACAAAAACTACCACTACCATAAACACGGTGCTGTAACATAAGCCTGCCCATGAAAATGAACCCAAGCCAAACAGGCTGTACCTGAACGTTTCGAATATAGGTACCATGGGGTTAAGCATCAACAATGGTTTAAACCTATCTGGCACTTGCGACATGGGGTAAATAACCGGAGTAATATACATGGTCATGGTAATGCCATAGTTTACAAAAATGGTAAAGTCGCGGTACTTGGTTGTAAGTGCTGAAGTGATAACACCTGTGCCAAAAGCAATGCCTGCAGTAAGGAATAGTAAGAACGGGAACAGCGCTATATAAGAGTTGATATGTATTTCGACCCCTCTATAGGTTACATAGTATGCAATAAGCAGGGCCAGCACTATTAGCTGGATAAAAAATTTTACCAGGTTAGATATGGTGGTAGAGATGGGTGTAACAAGCCTTGGGAAATATACTTTACCAAACAGATCGGCATTGGTAATAAAGGTGGTAGAAGATGATGAGAAGTTTTGTTGGAAGTAACCCCACAGTGTGGTGCCGGAAAGATAAAATAGTGGCCCGGGTATGCCATCGGTTTTTAGTTTTGCTATAGTGCTAAAAACAAACGTGTACATAAGCGGCGTAAAAAACGGGCTAAGAAAAAACCACAATGGCCCCAGAAGGGTTTGCTTATAAGCACCTGCAAAATCACGCTTAACAAACATCCATATCAAATCGCGGTATTGCCACAGTTCGCTTAGCCGCAAATCCAATAAGCCTCTGCGGGGCGAGATAACCTCTGTCCATTCGTTTTTATTTGATTGGCTTTGCATTTTAATTAATTAAACTTCAGAATTTTGATAATGATGTTGCAGATTTTACTTACATCCTCAGGTTTCAGGTCGTAGTATAATGGCAGGCATAATACCCTGTTAGAAACAGATACAGATACAGGCACATTAGATTTTGTTACATACGGTAGCTCTGAAAGGCTTGGATAAAAATAGCGACGAGGGTATATAAACGAGGCATTAAGCGCGTCGCGTACCTGTAGTAGTGTTTTTTCGTTTTCGAACACTACGGGGTAGTAAGCATAATTGTAATCTGTGTGTTCGCGCAGTTTTGGCCTGGTAATGTGCTTGTTATTGTTTAGTAATAACTGGTCGTATAGTTCACTAAGTTCTTTACGGCGCTCAATAATGGCGGCTACGTGTGGTAGTACGCACAGGCCCATAGCGGCGTGAAACTCAGAGTTTTTTGCATTAATGCCCAGGCCCCAAAAATCTTCCTGCCCTTTGTGGCCAAAGTTGCGCATGTACGAAAACCGATGCGCAGCATCTTCGCTATTGGTAACTATAGCGCCACCTTCGGTGCTATGAAAAAGTTTGGTGGCGTGAAAGCTTAATGTAGATGCATCGCCATAGTTAGTTAGTGGCTGCCCATGGTATTTAATGCCAAAGGCATGCGCTGCATCGTATATAACTTTCAGGTTGTGTTTTTTTGCAATCTTATCAATACGCTCAATATCGCAAGGTATGCCATACACATGGGTTGCAAGTATGGCCGATGTTTTGGGCGTAATAAGTTCTTCTATTTTTAAAGGGTCAATAGTTAGGGTGCTTTCTTCTATATCGGCAAAAACTGCGGTGCAATTTTCCCATACTATTGATGAGGTTGTTGCTACATAGGAAAAAGGAGTGGTAATTATCTCGCCGGTAAGGTTTAGCCCTTTAATTGCAATTTGTAGAGCAGATGTGCCGTTGTTTAAAAAGATAAAATGCTTTGCAGCCAGATAGTTTTTTAATTTTTCTTCCAGTTCGAGCAATAGCGGGCCATTGTTAGTAAGGTGGGTTCTTTCCCATATGCCTTGT
>JBJOOW010000490.1:0-4050 GCA_046051095.1 Bacteroidota bacterium
CTCTTCCGATCTTGATATACTTTGCAGCCTGGGCCATACGGTAATGATAAGCAACTGCCACAAGCACGATATACTGGTTAACTACCTTAACCGCTGCAAACCAAGCAGCCTGGGTATTATATTGGGTATACTGAACATTGTAGAGTTGTTTAACGAGAAGTACTATAAAAACGCTCCCGGCGAGCTAATGCACTACTTTGGCGAAATATTTATGCGTAACACCAAAATGCTGGTGTACCCGTATCAGCCCGATACACGCCGCCCGGTTATTACTACCGAAAACCTGGATGTACCGGCTAACCTTATACAATTGTTCCAGCACTTAAAAATGAACAACTTTTTAGTAGACCTGAAAGGTTACGATGAAAGTGTGTTGCAGATATTCTCGCCTAAGGTTATACAGATGATTAAAACCGGCGAACCGGGTTGGGAAGAAATGGTGCCCGATACCGTTGCCGATATTGTAAAAGAAAACTGCCTGTTCGACTACCCATGCGAGGTAGGCGAAATTGACCCCAAAGCGTAGTTGCTGATGGATGCTACCGAAAAGCTAAGGCTTGATAAATACCTGTGGGCTATACGTATTTTTAAAACCCGCTCGCAGGCGGCAGATGCTATTGATAGCCACAAAGTAAAAAGCAATGGCGATGATGTAAAGCCGGCCAAAGCTGTAAACATTGGCGACCGCTACGAGATACGCACCGAAGCCCGTAGATGGGTGATTGAAGTAACCGGCCTGCTGCACAAACGTGTTACGTATACCGAAGCTATTAAGTATTACAACGACCTTACCCCGCCCGAATTGTTACTTCCTAAACAGGCTACTGTGTTTGTAGAAAATACAGGTAAACGCCAAAGTAAGCAGGGCCGCCCTACTAAAAAGAACCGCCGCGACCTTGACAGGTTAAGCGGTATGTAAATCTTTAAAAAATATAAGTAAGCCTATTTGGCATCGCAGGTAGCGCGGCCACCTTTGGTAAAGTAGTCCAGGTAGCTATCCTTACCCGGTTGATTGGTGCAATAATCGTAATCGTAAGTTGGGGTGGTAGGGGCGCATATGTAACCGTGCGATGTATCGTAGGTTATAGCGGCCTCGTACTCGGCTTTGGTGCCAAAGCTATCGGTGCACAGGGTTTTGTAAAAGTTATGGTTGTTTACTGTAAGCACACATTGCTGGCAGGTATTATAACAGCGGAAACATTTTTTACATGCCGAAAAAGATATGATAAGCGATAGGGCGCAAAGTGCTACAAATAGTTTTTTCATAACTGGTATTGTTGCTGTAAAGATAAAAACCCGATTGAACTGTGCAATTGCCGGATTTAAATAAGATTTAGGGTAAGTTAGATATGATTTTGCCCGTCAGGCTATCTGTTTGGTGCGTGCAAATTTGACAATACCATGACACTACAATTTATAATAAATTATATGTGTTGAGTAGATTTGCTGCATGAAGCCTGCACTGATACTATTGTTAACCTTACTACACATACAACTATCGGCGCAGGTAAACCTGGTACCTAATCCCGGTTTTGAAGATTATACGGTTTGCCCTACCGGTTACACCACAGATGTCAACCAGTTTAACTCCATGTTGGGCAATTGGTATTGCCCTACCATGGCCACCAGCGATTATTTTAATATATGCGCTACCACTACACAATCATCTGTGCCATCAAATATGTTTGGTTACCGGCAGCCTCATTCGGGCAACGGATATACTGGTATTATTATGTATGTTCAGGATGAAACGCAGGATTATTGCGAGTTCCTGCAAACCAGGCTTACGCAGAAACTTGAAGCCGGAGAATACTATTGTGTTTCGTTTTACGTAAGTGTGCCCGATTCTATGCCGTACAGGTTTACTACATACGCTATTGGGGCATCGCTTATGCCATTTGCAGATGTTAACTACCAGGCTGGCTGGGGGTACAAGTTGTTTTTTACGCCGGTAATATCCAATCCGGTTAATAACTATATACGGCCAGCCGATGGATGGGTTAAAGTATCGGGCACTTATAGGGCAATTGGTAACGAAGAATACCTGACTATAGGAAACTATACCGAAGATGACAGTACTCCGGTTTCGATTGTAGTACCTACAGGCACAGAAAATAAGATCTATTTTTTGATTGATGATGTTTCTGTAATAAAACTGGAGACTATGAAGGATGATACGCTTGTTTGCCGTACAGATCTGCCCCAATTGGTACTTACGGCAGATACTTCAATAACCGGTTATATATGGAACACCGGCGAAACTGTACGCACGATAACACCCACCGACAGCGGTTGGTACTGGGTAATGTACGACCCCGGCTGCGGGATGCCATTGCGTGATAGTACCTACGTTACGGTGTTAAATAACCCGCAGTTTATATTGCCTGCCGATACGTTTTTGTGTGCAGGAGAATTGCTTACCCTGGCGGCTACACAAACAGGAGGGGTGCCGGATAGTTATAACTGGAACACCGGGAATACTGCGCCATTACAGGCAATTACAGATTCGGGAGGTTACGTGTTGCAGGTAACTAATAGCTGCGGTGTGTTTACCGATTCGGTACATGTAGCTATGGATAGTAGGCCGGTGGTTGAGTTACCCGCTACACTCAACTTATGTGTAGATAATCAGTTGCAGCCGCTCACTATTACAGCCCATAGCAGCCCCGGCAGTTACTTATGGAGCACAGGCGACACAACTGAAACGTTAACTATTAATACACCCGGCCAGTACTGGTTTAGTAGCCAAAACCAATGTGGCGTTACCCGTGCGTATTTAAATGCCCAAGACTGTCCGTTGCCGTTTGCAACCGTGTATATACCCAATGCCTTTAGCCCAAACGGCGATGGCAATAACGATGTATGGATGGTATACACCGATAGTGTAAAAGTTACATCAATAGAGGTGTACGACCGGTGGGGCGAAAAAGTATTTGAAAATACAGTTAACGCTGGCTGGGATGGCCATTATAAGGGTGTATTACAACCCGCTGGTGTGTATGTGTACTATATACGCTGTAGCGATATGGTTACTACTGAGCCCCGGCACTACAAGGGCAGCCTAACGCTTGTCAGGTAGTTGTAAAATTACATTACTATGACACAATAAATTACTATTTGTTATATGTGTGCGGTAACTTTACCGTACGTATGAAAATAACACTACTCACAGTTTTTTCTGTTATTGGCTTAATTACTATGGCACAAACTAATCTGGTGCCCAATGGTGGTTTCGAAGATTATATAAACTGCCCCACAGCAGTAACCGTAAACCAGGGTGATTTTAACAACAATTTATTTGGTTGGTATTGCCCAACCGATGGTACTACCGATTACTTTAATACCTGTGCAACACCTAACGACCCCAACGTTGGTGTACCGGCCAATCAAATGGGTTACCGCTTGCCACATAACGGTAATGGCTATGCCGGTATTTATCTTTCGCGAAACGTAGGCGTTATTCAGGATTATACCGAATACCTGCAAATAGCCCTTACACACAAACTAAAGGCTGGTGCAAGTTACTGTGTTTCGTTTTATGTAAGCGTGCCCGAATCATCGCCTATGCGTTATACTACCGATGCCATAGGGGCGCAGTTTTCGTACGATAGCTTAACCAGCTACGGTAACAGCGCTATTCATAATTGGAAACTACAGGGCCCCTGGCCGGTTACCAACCCAACCGGTAACTATATTTTGCCGCAAAGTGGCTGGGTACATGTGTATAGCATATATGTTGCCAATGGTTTCGAGAACTACTTAACTATAGGCAACACGGCAGCCAACCTGGCTACGCCCATGTTGCAGATACAGACGGATTCGGTAGCCAGTGAAAATGCAGCATACTTTTATATAGATGATGTATCGGTATGCCGTGTGCAGAACTCTAAAACAGATACACTGATTTGTAATAGTAACATCTCTCTGCTGGAACTGACCGCACGTAATGATGCAAATGCCTATGTTTGGAGTACCGGCGATACCAGCCGGTTAATACGCCCTATGAATACAGGATTGTATTGGGTAGAATACTACACCGGTTGTGAGGTG
>JBJOOW010000491.1:0-3135 GCA_046051095.1 Bacteroidota bacterium
TGAAAAAAGCACAGTATTAGCTAATTATCCTTTGTTAAGTATAACCACAACATGCTGGACTACTTTTGCAGCATGCAAAACAACTACGACCTGATAATTGTTGGTGGCGGCCCTACGGGGCTTGTATTGGCCAATCTGGCCGGCAAACTGGGGCTTACTATAGCCGTAATTGAAAAGCAAAAAGAGGTATACCCCATACCCCGCGCTACACATATTGATGAAGAAACCATGCGTAATTTTCAGTTAACTGGTTTAATGCCGTTACTTAAACAACATACAGCGCCCTTTGGTAAAGCAGTTGTGGTAAACCATAAAGCCCAACAGCTGCTGGAAGAACACTTGCAACAAAACGGGGTTGAGCACGGCTACACAGGTTCGTACTTTTTCCATCAACCGGCATTTGAAAAAATAATGCGCCAGGGGCTTAGCCGGTACCCGAATGTAGATTTAATGGAAGGTTATGAAACCACCCACATTCAACAAAACAGCAACTGTGTAAAAGTAACTGCAAAACAAGAGGATACAAGCCAAACAATTGATATTGTTGCCAAATGGGCTGTAGGCTGCGATGGTGGCCGTAGCCTGGTACGTAACACCCTAAACATACCTATGGATGCCATTGAACCCGCGCGCGAATGGGTGATTGTAGATACGATACTAAAAGACCCTGCCGATGCTGCGCTACTACCCAACCACTTCAGATACATACTAAACAACGATAGAGTTACACTTTTTGCATATGGTATTGGAACAAACAACCGGTGGGAGTTTCAGCTATGTGAAAACGAACCCATGCCAAATGAAGCCACTATATTACAATGGGTGGCAGAATATATACCTTTGCAAAAAATTGAAGTAACCCGCATAGCACGCTATGCTCATAACTCGCTGATAGCACGCCGATGGAGAGACGAGCGCATTTTGCTGGCCGGCGATGCCGCACATATGATGCCACCATTTGCAGGGCAGGGTATGTGTTCAGGTGTGCGCGATGCAGTAAACCTTGCCTGGAAATTGGAAGCTGTAATAAAACAACAGGCCCCCATAACACTGCTAGATAGCTACGAACAGGAGCGGAAAGAACACCTGCAACTTATTTTCAAGCGTACTCTTTTTCTATCAGAGGTAATAAAAGCAGATACGGCTACCGGTAAAATAGCACGTAACTTAAAACTACGCTTAATAGCGGGCCTGCCGGGTTTAAAAAAATACCTGCAACAAAAGTACGACATACCCGCCAGGCTGCATACAGGTAAATTATTCACTTGTAAACTGTCAGGCAAACATCTGCCACAAGTTGCAATTGCTGGGCGGCATTTACAAAGCGATGACCTTACTGGCTATTGTAGCGTGGTAATAAGCAAGAAGGGAGCACTTACATCCATTCAATTAAAAAATGCCGAAACGAAAAATATACGGGCAATACATAACCCGGCACTTTACAACCAATGGTTAAACCAACATGGTATAGACTTTGCCATTGTACGGCCCGACAAAATAATTTTCGGTACGGGTAAGGCTACGCAGTTCGATGAGGTATTGGCAGCCATTTAATGCCTATTTATACTCAAGTGATTTATCGTTGGCACCTTCCCACTCAAGGCTTATAAGGTCGCGTACATAATTTTGATAAACTTTCCATGGGTGTTTATTACCCTGTTTAGGCAGTTTATCGTTAGCACGCAACACATAGCCTGCATTAAAATCCAAGAGGGGTTCGCTTTTGTTACCGGTAGCATCGTAGCGCGGTATACATACTTTATAGTTATGCTTATCCATGTAGTTAAGCACTTTAGTTACGTAGCGGCTGCTAAGATCGCTTTTTAATGTCCACGAAGCGTTTGTATAACCAACGGTAAAAGCAAAATTTGGTACATCACTCATCATAAGGCCACGATACACATGCATGGCACCGGTATCGGGTACGGTTCCGTTTATTGTAATTTTCATACCGCCCAGTAGCTGCACTTTTAAACCTGTAGCCGTTACTATCAGGTCGGCATTTAACTGTTTACCACTTTTAAGCAGTATACCATCTTCAGTAAATCTTTCAATATGGTCGGTTACAATTTCGGCGCTTCCGTTTTTAATAGCCTTGAATAAATCGCCATCGGGCACCAGGCATAATCGTTGATCCCATGGGTTATACGGCGGATTAAAATCGTTCAAATTAAACTTATCTCCTATTTGTTTCTTAGCTTCTTTCTGTATAAATTTACGTATTGCATCAGGCCAGCGTCGCGATGCTTTATACAAGCCCAACGCCATTAAAATGTTCTTCCAGCGTATTACGCTATAAGCAGCCTTAGTGGGTAATATTTTTTGAAAAAAACCAGCTATGGGGTCTACCCCTGGCAATGTCATTATGTAAGTAGGTGTTCGTTGCAGCATAACTACTTTAGCTGCTTTTTTAGCCAGCTCGGGCACCAATGTTACAGCGGTTGCCCCACTGCCAATTATTACTACTTGCTTATTGGTATAATCTACATCGGACGTCCACTTTTGCGGGTGTACAATACGGCCTTTAAAATCGTTATAGCCATCAAACTGTGGCAAGTAACCATTATCATAATCATAGTAGCCGCTGCAAACCATAAAAAACTTACAAGTAAGTGTAGTGGCCGTTACATCAACATGTGGGGTAAGAGTTATTGTCCATTGTTGCTCGCTATCGCTCCAACTGGCAGCAGCTACGCGGTGATTGTATTGTATTTTTTTATCTATACCAAATTTAGCAGCTGTATCCTTTATGTATTGTAATATCGATGGGCCATCGGCAATAGCGCGGGGTTTCTCCCATGGGCTAAACGGAAAGCCCAGTGTAAACATATCGCTATCGCTGCGTATGCCGGGGTAACGAAAAAGGTCCCAGGTACCGCCTATAGTATCGCGCCCCTCTAATATGGTGTAAGTTTTACCGGGGCATTGGGTTTGTATATGGTATGCTGCATCAATACCCGATAGGCCTGCGCCCACTATTATAACATCGTAACTGGTTGTTGGGTTGTTCATAAAACTGGTTAATGCAGTAAACTTAATTATTTATGATTTACCTGATGATTGATTAAAATCAAATAATAACCACACTGCTATTCTTGTGCTTTTTTGCTTTGTTTAAATTAGCCGCATGAGAAG
>JBJOOW010000492.1:0-22883 GCA_046051095.1 Bacteroidota bacterium
ATAGCTGCTGCTCTGCTTATTATAATACAACCAATTATAATAAGCAGAGCAGCAGCTATACCGGCTCTGTTTAGTTTGCTGTTGCCTATGCGTTGTGCCTGTGCCTGCAGCCATAGTATAAGCGGCATTACAAAGCAGGCAAAGCCCATAGCAAATACCGGTAGCGATGGTATAAGATAGTGTTTGCTTTGCTTGGCGCTAAGAGCAATAGGTGCCGATGCCGACAAGCCTATCACTACAAAAACCAAAGCCGTTTTAATAAGCATACTCCGGTTGAACGAGTTGTTTTTAATAAACGTAGTAACTACGGCCAGCGCCAGTAAAGGCGATAGTGCCTTTGCTAATTCTATAAAGATAGTATAGGGTGGTGCGCTGTTGCCAAACTCGTGTTTAAGACTACGCATTAGTTGTACATCGAGGTACTGGTGTAAAAAGTTAGCTGCAGCCGGCTGGCTGAACACAGCAGCAAAAACTATAACCGTTGCCACTAACTGAACAGCCATATAGGTAACGGCTTTTTGCCAGCGTAAATCTTTTTCGGCGTATAAAAAAAAGAAGGGTACTGTGAGCGGATATAATGCTACGGGCCCCTTGGTTAGAATGGCCAGAAAAATGAAGATGCCGCCACCGGTAGCGTATAAAAGCAAACCCTTACCGGCGCGCAGGTACATAAAAAACAGCAGTATGCTAAGGGTGGTAAAAATGGTCATGGTGCACTCCATTACATTGCTGCTGTAGCCCCAACTTGTAAGGGGTATAAGCAGCCACAGCATACACGGTAGCCAGTAGTATTGTTTAATATCGGGGCGGCCGCTAAAGTAGGTGCGCCAGCTAAAGGCAATAAGCAACAGCTGTAGTATGGCCCAGGTTAGCGGGTAAAGTTTATCTACCCAATAGTACGTGCCAATGGCTTTGTAGTATACCGATAGAAAGTAAGCACTAAGCTGTGGGTTATCCCAATAGGCCGGTTGGGCATAGTCGGCTGTTTGTGGTGCCCAGAAGCTACCAATACCATTAGCCAGGTTAAGGCCCAGCAGGGCATTGTATACGCCATCCATAAACATGCCTTTGGTAAACAGGTTGGGCAGCCATAGCATAGCAGCAAAGGCAGTTATGGCCAATACGGGTAGGGCATGTTTTTTCACTGCCGAAATATAGAAACGATTTGGGAGAGGATTGAATAAATACAACACACCCCGTGCCGCTCAAAGCAGCGGCACATCCCCTCTCGAGAGGGGATGAAAACAAGGCAGCCTATAACTTATTTGTTTTTTCGCCAGCAGGTATCAAGGTGGTCATCTACAATACCTACGGCCTGCATAAAGGCATAGCAGATAGTAGTACCGCGGAACTTAAAACCACGCTTGCCCATGTCTTTGCTCATGGCGTCGCTAATAGCGGTTTTGGCAGGTACATCGCGCAGGGTGGTTACCTTGTTGCGCAGCGGCTTGCCGCCTACAAAGCTCCACACATATTTATCAAACGAGCCGAACTCTTTTTGTATCTCTATAAAACGTTGGGCGTTATTAATAGCGGCACGTATTTTTAACTGGTTGCGGATAATACCGGCATCCTGCATCAGTGCTTCGTATTTTTTCTCATCGTACTTAGCTACTTTTTTTACATCGAAGTTGGCGAAAGCCTTACGGAAGTTTTCGCGCTTTTTAAGTATGGTTAACCAGCTAAGCCCCGCCTGAAAACTTTCGAGTACCAGAAACTCAAACAGCACTTTATCATCGTGTACCGGTCGGCCCCATTCTTCATCGTGGTAGGTAACATATATAGGGTCGCCCAGGCACCAGCCGCAGCGGGTTTTACCATCGGTTGGTCCTGCGTACTTTACGGGTGCAACAGGTTTTACTTTAACTGCGGGCTTTTTAACCGCTGCTTTTTTTGTAGCCATACTTAGTATTAATTGTGTAGTTACTGATAACCGGCAACAGCCAGCTGATTGTTTATCTCATCACATCAAAGCGTTGCGTATCTAACCGTATAAAAATAAACAGCAATACGGTAAACGAAAACAAAGCCGAGCCACCATAGCTGATAAACGGTAGCGGTATACCAATAACCGGTGCCACGCCTATTACCATACCTACGTTTATTAAAAAGTGGAAGAACAGAATACTGGTTACACAATACCCATATACGCGGCTAAACCGCGAGCGTTGCCTCTCTGCCAGAAACAGCAACCGGAAGAAGAGGCCCAGGAAAAGAAGTATCATAACCGAGCAGCCTAAAAAGCCAAACTCTTCGCCTAGCGAGCTGAAGATAAAATCGGTGCTTTGCTCGGGCACAAAGCGCATTTGGGTTTGCGTACCTTGCTGGTAGCCTTTGCCCAACACACCACCCGAGCCAATGGCGATGATTGATTGCTTGATGTTCCAGTCGCGGCCTTCTTGTACTTGCTTACCCAGCAATACGTTTATACGGTCTTTCTGGTGGGGCTTTAGTTTACTAAAGGCATAATCTACCGAGAAAACAAACGCCGATGCAGCCAGCCATATACCCAGTACAATCCAGATAAGTTTACGGTTGCGGCGGCTGAAGTAAACAAACAGTAATGCAATACCCAGCAACGAACCAACCAGTATATACTTGGATATGATGAGTGCCAACACGCCCAACACTGCTACCGATGCACCTACTATCAAAAAGTATGATTCGAGACCCTCGCGGAACAGTACCAGCGATAATGCCAGGAACACAATAGCCGAACCGGTATCGCCCTGTACCACTACTATCAGCATGGGTATTACAATCCAGGCAAAGGCTTTCCATTTATCGCGCCACTTGCGTATGTCTACGTTAAGCCCGCTCATGTATTTAGATAAACCCAGCGCTACACCAAATTTGGCAAACTCTGAAGGCTGCATAGTAAACGAACCTATCTTTAACCAGTTTTGCTGGCCTTTAATAGTAGTGCCTGCTACCATAACCAGAAAGACCAAAAACATTACTACTGCAAAAATGGGATACGACAGGGTTACAAAAAGCCGCGAATCGGTAAGCAGAATAACGAAGGCAATAACCACACTGCCTATCATCCATTGAAACTGTTTACCACTTGGTATGGTAGAATCGAAAATGCTTTTCTCGGTTCCGCCCGCCGATGCCGAATAGATAACAAACCAACCCCAGATAGCCAGGATGGTATACAGTACTACTGTAAGCCAGTCTATTTTACCCGTAAGTGGTTCCTGCTTTTTCAATTGGTTGTTTATTAATAGTTGTTGTTTTGCCTCACCCTTCTACGCCGCTTAAAACCCTATTCCATATTCATTACTCTATAGCCTCTGTACTAAGTGTAGCGCTTTTGTTAGTATGTACGCCATACTTATGTAACAGGTTGCCGTTAAACATTTTTTCCTGTAGCGGTAAGCGCTGGGTTTGTATAGTATCGTTCAGGTACTTCTCTACCATCAGGCTGGCTATAGGTGCAGCGTAATCAGAACCATATCCACCGTTTTCTACCACTACAGCAATAGCAATTTTAGGATTATCTTTTGGTGCAAAGCCGGCAAACATACTGTGGTTATCGCCATGCGGGTTTTGTGCCGTGCCTGTTTTGCCGCACAGGGTAATACCCTCGCAACGCGCCGAGCGGGCAGTACCGGCTTCTACCACCTGAAACAATCCTTCGTTAACCGGATAAAACCATTGCTTATCTACCATGCACTGGTGGCGCTCGTATTTATGCGTTACATCTTTACCGGTAACAGGGTCGGTAATCTTTTTTACAATGTGGGGTGTAATGTAATAACCCATGTTACCCATGCAGGCATACATGTTAGCCATTTGTATGGGGGTTACCAGTATTTCGCCCTGGCCTATACCTAACGAGATAATAGTAGCAAAGCGCCAGCGGCCTGCACCATATATTTTATCGTAGTACTTAACCGATGGTATGTTGCCACCTACCTCGCTGGGCAGGTCGACACCGGTTTTTACACCCAGGCCAAAACTATTGCAGTATTGCCTCCACTTGTCGTAAGCCTGAGATGTGCTGGTAAAATTGCGGCTATCGAGCGTATTGCGGAACGTTTGTACAAAGTAGGGGTTACAGCTTTGCGCCAGCGCATATTGTATATCGCCTGGCGATGGGTGATGGTGAGAGCAGTGTACGGTTACACCACTAATAGTATAGGCGCCGTTGCAAGGCATAAAATGGTTAGGTGGCTGTACGCCTTCGTTAAGTGCTATTAAGCCCACTATAGGTTTAAACGCCGAGCCGGGGGGGTACGTAGCCAGTGTAGGGCGCGAGTACAATGGCAATAACGAATCGGTAAGCAGGGCGTTAAAGTTTTTACCACGTACCGCACCGCAAAGTAAATTAGGGTCGTAGCCGGGGCTGCTAACCAGCGCAAGTATTTCGCCGGTTTCGGGCTCAATGGCAACTATGCTGCCTTTTTTGTTAGCCATTAGTTTTTCGCCATACTCCTGCAGCTTTATACTAAGGGTGGTTATTACGTTATCTCCCGATATAGCCAGTGTATCGTACTCGCCATTACCAAAGCTACCTACGTCGCGGCCGTTTACATCAAAAAACGCAAAGCGTTTACCACGTTGCCCACCCAGCTCTTTTTCATATACTTTCTCTATACCGCTTTGGCCTACGTAGTCGCCGGGCTTATAGTAGCCGTTGCTTTTGGCAATCTGTTTATCGTTTACCTCACCAATATCGCCCAGTATGGTAGCGGCTACCCGGTGCGGGTATTTGCGTATAGTACGTACCTGGCCATAAAAACCGGGGAAGAGGTACATGTACTCCTGCAGGCGCGAGTAGCTTTGCAGCGATAGCTGCTTGGCAAACACATTTGGGACCTTCTGGTAGCCCTTCTGCTTTTTCATTTTCTCAAATCGCTCCAGTACTTCTTCTTTGGTAATATCCAGCAACTCGCACATTTTAAGCGTGTCGAACCCTTTTGCTTTTTTGGTTTCGTAGGGGGTAACCATCAAATCGTAGATGGCCTCGTTAAATACTATCAGTTCGCCGGTGCGGTCGTATATCATACCGCGGGTGGGGTACACATCAATTTCCTTTATGGCGTTATCCTTGGCAAGTGTTTCGTACTTGGTGCTAATTACCTGTAAATAGAACAGGCGCAGCAAAAACACCAGGGCAAACACCACGATGATTATGCGCACAACATGATACCGGTTCTTAAACAGATCTTTACTCACAGCAGCAACACTATTGGGGTTTAGGCAAATCTCCTCTTCTTGCGCGATGAGAAGAGGAACAGGAAAATCAGCATAAAGGTGACAGAAACAAGGGTGCTAACCAAAATTTTAACCAGTAATAAGAAAAAATTAAGCAGTGTGGCAGCCTCTATAACAAAGTAAGCACTAAGGTACAGTAGCATGGTTATACCAAGGTATACAATAAACCAGGTAATACCCTGCGAGTAAACATTGGGGCTAATTTCAAACTCGGTGCCCTTGGGGGTAATTATGTTAATTAGAAACGGGCGCAGGTAGGCTATAAGTAACCCTGCGGCAGCGTGCATACCTGTACTGTGCAAAAAAACATCGAGTAGCAACCCCGAACCAAAGCCCAATAGCATTAGCAACCAGCGGGGTGTTTCGAAAGGCAACAGCAGCACAAACAACGGAAACACATACGGGTTTACAAACGAACTGAAGTTGATGTTGCTGAAAATGAGTATTTGTGCCAGCAACAGCAAGATTAACCTGAAAAGATTTACCGGAATTTGATTAAGCATTAATGCGGCGAATGTAAAACAACGGCAATATTAGCGAGGTGGTTATATACAACATATGTGCGTAACTAAGGCAGTTGTTGGATAGTTTTAAAACCACCTGCTGTAGTATGTGTTTTAACGTTTAGGGCTGGTAAAATATTTCGGTAATATGGCTTAAGCCGCTTAAATTTTATTTTACATTTATGTGGTATAAAACAATGTTGCTATGAAGATGAATAAACCCATTGCCGGATACCATATGCTGATGATATTATCGGCTGTTGATGGAAAATTTGATGCTAAAGAAGATATGGTAATAGGCAAGTGGCTGGGCAAAGAAGTACCCCTGCGCATAAACCTGGATAAAGAGATTGACTTTTTAAGCAAACTTAACCCCGATGACTACATGGTGCATTTTCAGAAATGCATGGCCGACTTTTATATAGATAGCACCGAGCAGGAGCGTAACGACCTGATAGCACATGCCATTGAACTGGCCAAGGCCGATAAGCAGCTTACACACGAAGAGAATATTTTTGTGAATGAGCTGTTTAATGAGTGGACAGAAACATCGATTGAATAGTAATGGAGCTTTCGGATGTGATAGGCTTTGCAGGGGTTTCGATACTGCTGTTGGCTTACGTGCTGGACCTTTTTAAAATTACAGCCAATTACAAATGGCTGTACCTGTTATTAAATTTTATTGGCGCTGCTATGGCTTGCACTGCATCGGTAATGATACACTACATGCCTTTTGTAATATTAGAGGGTACCTGGGCAACAGTATCGCTGGTAACTTTAGTTGGGGTGCTTATTAAAAAAGGCAAGCAGTAGTTTACGGCTACTCTTTTACCTCTAATATATACCCGCTTTTAGGTAAGTTAATAATGGATATACTGGTATCATTTTGCAGGTGCTTACGCAGTTTTACCACGTATACATCCATACTGCGACCGGTAAAATAGTTTACCTCTTTCCAAATTTTACGCAATATATCTTCGCGTTTTACTAGTTGGTTTTTATTGGCACAAAACTCTTTAAGCAGTTCTGCCTCTTTGGGCGAAAGCACTTCTTTTTCGCCGTTCATACTTAGTGCACGGGCCGAGTAACTGAATTTATATTGCCCAATATTATACTCGTCCTGCTCGGGTACTATTTCGGTTTTTTCGGTACGCTTAAGTATAGCCTTTATTTTATGCAGCAATATGTCGGCATCTACCGGTTTAATAATATAATCATCGGCCCCGGTTTGGTAGCCTTGCAGCATATCATCTTTACGTGCTTTAGATGTAAGAAAGAAAATAGGTATGGTCTTGTTTTCCTTCCGTATCTGGTCGGCCAGCTCAAGCCCATCGCGTTTGGGCATCATTATATCTAACACACAAATATCGAACTGATGGTGGCGGAAGGTGTTCCATCCATCTACACCATCTTTGGTATGTATTACTTCAAAGCCGTTTAGTGTAAGGTAGTCCTTTAGTATTTTACCAAAGCTCACATCGTCTTCGGTTAACAGTATGCGGGGTTTCTTATCGTTCATAGTGTTTATGCGATTGGTAATTCAATATAAAATGTACTGCCCAGCCCAGGTGTGCTATCTACCCAAATTTTGCCACCGGCACCTTCTACCACGCTTTTGGCAAAGCTAAGGCCCAGGCCAAAGCCCTTAACATCGTGGCGGTTGCCCGTATGGGCGCGGTAAAATTTTTCAAAAACCATTTTCTGGTCGGCCTTACTTATGCCTATACCAGAATCTGTAACTGCTACTAATGCATGGCTGCCTTTACGTTGAAGGCTGACCTTTATTACAGGGTTATCTGTAGAATATTTAAGTGCGTTATCCAGCAGGTTGCAAAGTACGCTACGCATCAGATCGCGTACGGCCAACACGTTTATTTCATCTACAGGAAGGGTGGCGTCTATTTTACCGTTGTGTTGCAGTACCTGCGGTTCAAATAATTTTACTTCGCAATTTATTAACTGGTTTAGCGATATACGCTCAGGCGCCTGTTCGTTAGCCGTATTTTCGGTAACAGCCGCCTCCAATATCCTATCTACATGCCGCGATAGCTTTTTTACTTCGCCCTTTATCATGCCCGAATATTCGTTAACCATTTCAGGGTGTGTGTTTACTCCTGATAATAAAAGCGTATCGGCGGTCATAGATATAGTAGCCAGCGGCGTTTTAAGCTCGTGTGTCATGTTATTGATAAAATCGTTGGTTATTTCCGATACCTTTTTCTGAGTAAATATTACATGTAGTGAGTAAGCAAAGGCAGCAATAATTACAAACGTAAAGCAGATAGAAAGGGCAAACATGCCTGCCAGCGATGAGAATATATACCTGAACCGGCCCGGGAAATTAACCAGTAGCAATGTGCTGGCCTCTATAAAATCGGTAGCCAGTAGCGGCGATTTATAATCAAAATCCAGCAGTGGGTTTTCTGCAGCCCCCCTGTTTATCATCAGGGTATCACCTTCGGTGCAATAAGTGGCAAAGTCAAAATTTTCGGGCAGGCCGGCTTTCTTAAACTCGCGGAAGATAGATGCTCGTATTTTTGCGGAGTCTATTACATCGCACATCTGCCTTGCATCTATCTGGCTGATAGCATACTCATCGGCTACGCTTTTTACAATGTTCATTAATTTATTGCTACCAACAGGTGGTGCAGGCGGCGCGGGTGGTGCGGGCATGCAGTAAGCAGCAGGTTCTTCCGGCTCGGCGGGCTGTGCAGGTTGGGCAGGCACATCGTTATTCAGGGCTTTTTGTATCACCACTTCCTGTTGTTCATTTCCGCTTACGTTAATCATGGCTATTACCTGACGGTTACGGCGCGGCCCCCTAAAATTGATGTTTGCATCCATGGCGTCATCGCCGCTAATTTCTATAGTAGTGTTGGGCCAATCGGGTTCAGTATTGCGGCTATCATCTTCGTTTATGTTTATCATAAACTTGTAAAAACCGGGGTCC
Source organism: Bacteroidota bacterium (assembly GCA_046051095.1). GTDB lineage: Bacteria > Bacteroidota > Bacteroidia > Chitinophagales > LD1 > Bog-950. The sequence continues at coordinate 8,677 of JBJOOW010000492.1, forward strand.
TGGTTCATTATCTGTGTAAGTGCTGCCGAATCTTTCTCCAGCTTTTCGGTTATCAGGTGTACGCCGTACTTACTTTCCAGGTCGGCCGATACACGTATCATAGCCATATTTACACTACGGTCAAACTGCTCCTGCTTTAGCACCACGGCATTTTTTATCCATAAAAACTGGATAGCAATAACGCCAAGTAGTGCCAGGCTCATTAAGCCAATTAAAATACGTATGCTCTGCTTCGATTTCATTGAGATTGTCAAAGATAAAGGTATACACGCATAGTTAATGTGTTTAACTTTTCGTTAACGGGGCTTAACCCTTCATTAACCAAATTCGGGCAATTGGCTACTCATATTCGCCATACAAACAAATACCACCTGTATGAAAAAGCAACTTATACTTAGCCTGTTTCTGGCCTTGTGTATTGGCGCCGGCGCACAAAGCAATGCAAAAACAAAACATAGCTACCACATATCCATTGTTGAAAATGAGAACGGGAAGAAAAAAGTAATAGACCGCACCTTTGCAAACCGCAGCGAAATGGAAGCTTTTATGAAGGCCAATAATATAGATGCTCCTGAGCCACCCGCAGCACCCGAACCACCTGCCGAACCAGATCCGTTAACACCACCATCGCCACCTGCCCCACCAGCATTACCACAACGTATTGAAAAGCATATTGAAGTAAAACAACAAGGCAAAAAAGTAGTAATAATAGAGCGCAGCGAAAAAGACAGCAAAGGCAAAACAGAAATAATTACTGAAGATATTACCGGCGATGCAGATTGGATTGAAAAAGAGCTGGAAGATGCAGATGAAGTAAAAGTGATTGTAATAAAAAATGGGCCGAAAGCCACAGCCAAAACCATTGAAATAGAGGAAACCATAAACGAGAAGGGACCAAAAAAAGTAGTAGTTGAAAAGACAATTACTAACGATACCCCCGACAATGTGAGAGATATAAAGCTTTACCCTAACCCAAACAAAGGTGAGTTTACTATACTGTTTAATGTAGAGAAACCTGCCAATGTAAAATTGCGTATAACCGATTTAGACGGCAAAGAAGTATACAGCGAAACGCTTAATAATTTTAGTGGACGGTTCGATAAAAAAATAGAAAAAGACAACCTGGCCAAAGGCACTTATATTGTAGATATAGAAAGTGCAGGCCAGAAACAATCAATCCGCGTAGCGGTGCAGTAGGTTAAAAATCGGTTATCGCAAAAAATCATTTTGCTTGCTGCAGGCCGGTAGATCGATCATCTGCCGGCCTTTTTTATTGTACAACGGGCTTATAAAGCTACCTTCTGCTTTTAATATAACCGGCAATTATTTTCCTTATTACATTATAGCCGGCCGGTATTTTTTATTTTCGCTGCCCAACAATTGTATGAAAGAGAAAGTAAAATTTGGAAACGATAACACCATAATACATGTAGAAACGGCTGTATTGGTGGGTTTAATTTCGCGCGACCAAACTGAAGAACAAACGCAGGAATACCTGGATGAACTGGAGTTTTTGGCAGAAACTGATGGCGTTAAAACACTAAAACGCTTTGTACAGCGCTTGCCGCACCCCGATAATAAAACCTATGTAGGTAAAGGCAAACTGGAAGAAGTAAAGGCGTATGTAGAAGCGCATAATGTTGACCTGGTAATTATTGATGATGAGATATCGCCATCGCAACAACGCAACATTGAAGATGTTGTAAAAAAGCGCGTGCTTGACCGTAGCATGCTGATACTGGATATTTTTGCCCAGCGTGCCCGCACTGTGCAGGCTAAAACACAGGTAGACCTTGCACAAATGCAATATATGCTGCCGCGACTGAAAGGTATGTGGACGCACCTTGAGCGACAGCGTGGTGGTACCGGTACGCGCGGTGGTGCAGGTGAAAAGGAAATAGAAACCGACCGCCGGATGGCTGAAAAGAAAATTACCCAGCTAAAAGAAAAACTGAAAGAGATAGACAAGCAAAACGTTACGCGCCGCAAAAGCCGTGGCGAGATGGTACGTGTGGCATTGGTAGGTTACACCAACGTAGGCAAAAGCACGCTAATGAACCTGCTGGCGAAAGAAACTGTATTTGCCGAGAACAAACTGTTTGCTACGCTCGATACTACCGTACGTAAAGTAACTTTTAATACGGTACCTTTTTTGCTTAGCGATACGGTTGGGTTTATTCGTAAGTTACCTCACCACCTGGTAGAGAGTTTTAAATCGACCCTGGATGAGGCTATAGAAGCAGATATACTTTTACATGTAGTTGATATATCGCATGCGGCTTTTCAGGACCAAATGAATGTGGTAAACGAGATATTGAAAGAATTGGGTTGTGCCGATAAACCTGTTATCATCATTTTTAATAAAATGGATTTGTACGAACAAAAACAGTTTGACGAATACCTGCCAGAAGATGTAAAACGCAGTTTGCTGGAAGAACTTAAACAAAGCTGGATGGCAAAAACGCATGACAACTGCATTTTTGTATCGGCGGTACAGAACCGAAATACGGCCGACTTGCGCGAGTTGTTGTTTCAGAAAGTAAAGAAGTTATACCTTGAACGCTACCCTTACAAAGCAGGTTACTGGCAGGATTACCTGATACAACCCGATACAGAAGAACAGGCCTAACAAAAAAAGCCCCTCTGCTAAAGCAAGAGGGGCAACCAACCAACAAAGAGTAATTGCGATAACCTTTTTGTTTGGTATAAGTTGTTGTTATGCTTCTACCACTAAAGCATCTGCTATTTTATCGTGCAAGGCCTGGTTTCGCTCATCAAACAATACCATCAGATAGCCTATACCCAGTATAGCCGATGATATTAGTTTAGACAGGTTACGTAGCAGTGCTTTAGAAAAATCTAACCTTTCACCCTTTTCGCCGGTAACTTTAATGCCCATAGCTATTTTGCCTATAGTGGCCTGATATTTTGATGATTCCATGGTAGCGTAGTAGATAAATACCAGTACCAGTTTCCAGAAACCAAAACCCAGGTAGCTCCAATGCCAGTCCCACGATAGCATGGCAAATACTGCTGCTATGGCCAGGTGGTCAATTACAAAAGCCATTAACCTGCGTGGTGCCGAAGCATATACGTTGTTGAATGATATAGTTTGCATAAATTGCTATTTAATATGTTTTGTTAGTCTACTTTTTTCACTTTGCCAAGGCCGGTAGCATCCATCTCTTTAACTATGCCCGGGCCTTTGTAATACAGGGTGCCTACAGCCGACGAACGGATATAAAAAGCACTGTCGGCGTATACTTCGGCGCTGCCAATGGCAGTGTTATGTATCATCAGTGTACCAGCTTTAAGGTCGTATGCCGAGAGAGTGCCTACACTTTTGTTATTAATCCTTGCTTCGCGCACTTTTCCTTTCAGCACAGTAGCACCTACCGAGTTAAGATTGGTACGTATAAAGTCAGCTTCAATATCCAGGTTAAGCTTGCCTACCGATTCTGAATTAATGTAAAGCGAATCGAGTTTTAGCTGTCCATTTGTTACCAACGAACCTACTGAGCGAAAGTCGAGCGAGTTGATTTTTTTAATGTTGATATACACCTTTGGTTTGTTGCTATCGGTTATATCGGCACCATCTTCCATATTAATAACCAGTTTGCCGTTATTACTATTTACCATTATCCGGTTTTGCATAGTGCTGGTTGCCTCTACTTTCACCAGTTCGGCGCTACCATCCTGTGTAATTTCTACCGGAAATACGCCGTCTACTTCTATACTGGTAAACGGTTGTACCGGGCGTTCTTCGGTAGTTACCGGTTCGTGCATTTTCTTTTTGCTTTTGCACGACGTTAGCAGTAGCACTCCCATGCCAAGTGCCGAGACAACAATTAGTGATATTATGAGTTTCATATGTGTGTGATGGTTTTGTATTAATAATCTTTATCTGCATTATCTTCTTTGTCCGACTTGTCTTCATCTTTCGCACTATCCTTGTCTTCTTCTTTATCTTTATCGGCATTAAAGTGGTTCTCGCCACGCTCGCATTTCACTTTGCCGTTTTCAACTGTCCATGTTGTATTTGCAAAGTAAGTATCGTCGTAGCTGTTATCGCCTTTTACTACAGCCACCCATCTGTCGATATTGCGGCCAAAGTTTATCTTCTTGCCCTCTGGTATATGTATGCGTACTTTCACATTCTGGTGACGGTACTTTCCGTTCTTATCCAGCAATACATAGCCTGGGAGTTTAATAAGCGAGTCGGTTTGGGTAAAGCCATATACAGCATAGCTTATGTTTTTGATGGCATCGCTACGTGTACGGCCCTGCGAGTTAAGTACAGTTTCTATATAAAAGCTATCGTTAACCGATGGCATTAGTTGTAAAGAAGGTTCGCCGATAATAATGTGCGATACTTCGCTGATATCCTGGCCGTTTACAAACACACCATTAAGCGATATGTGGAAGTTTTCTTCGTCATCCTCATCCTCCTTATCGGGAAGCATATTGCCGGTAGAGTCGGTTAGTATTACTGTAAGGTTTGAATTAGCTGGTTGTGCTATTGCTATATTTTGATGTATAGTACCGGTGCTACGGAAAGCCATGCCACACTCCCATACCGAGTAGCCAATCATAAATACACCTATCCACCAGCCTAAAAGAAGTACCCATTTTAACCATGGTGCACGGCCTTTGTTTTTACCTACTAGCGCACGTATGGCAGCATATATTATTGCTATAAGCGGGGTGGCGAAAAACAAACCTGCGCCTATTTTAAATATGGTAATTACCGATGGGTTGTCTACCAGTAGGTTGGGGGCATGTTCCAGCAACTCTTTACCTGCTATAGTAATACCAAACATGCTAAGCAGTAGCACAGCCAAAGCACACAGCGCAAAAAAGATAACTACACCCGAAATAAATTTTGCGAAGCCCAGGGTAACTACTACTATAAAGCTCCATAGCTTACCAAAAAAGCCATCATCGCCTACCAGTTTGTTTACCGATTCACCGGTGCGGGTAGCGGCATCTTTAACTTCTTTTTCAATAGTGTTAATATTAACCGGTTCACCTTTCATTTGCAGCTTTTCGGCAGCGGTTAATGCTTTAGGTAATACTATAAGCAACAAAAAGTATAACAGTATAATAGCGCCTGATGTTACCGGTATTAAAACCAGTGCTGCAATACGCATCCATACGGGGTCTTCTATACCAAAGTAGTGGCACAGGCCGGCAATAACACCACCAACTTTTGCATCATCAGCATCGCGGTAAAGGCGCTTTTTAACCGGGCCGATATATGGTTGTTGTGTATTTGTAGTAGTGGTTTGCTGTGCTGCGCCATTTGTTGGTTCGGTTGCAGTTGCCTCGGCATCTTCGCCTGCAATATCTTCGGGCTTGCCCAAAGCATCTACCACTGCTTGTATCTCGGTTAGGCTAAGTACCTCTTTGCGGCCGGCCAGTTTAGCAGTAAGCAGTTCGGCCATACGCGCCTCTATATCATGCAATATCTCATCGCGCTCTGTTTCGTTTTTAAACTTGCGCTTTAGCGCTTCCAGATAGTTGAACAGCACTTCAAAAGCATTCTCATCAATAATGAATGCCATGCCGCCCAAATTTATATTTAAAGTCTTTTTCATGTTGATTGGTTTTGAATTTTAACCGGTGGTGTGCCCGGTATTAATCCTGTTTTGGTTGGTTGGTTTGGTGTAAAATCTGGTTTACCGATTCGGTTAGTTCTGCCCAGCTTTCGGTAAGGGCGGTCAGGTTTTCGCGGCCCTGATCGGTTAATGTAAAGTACTTGCGTGGCGGGCCCGAGGTAGACTCCTCCCAGCGGTACGATAAAAGTCCATCGTTTTTAAGGCGGGTAAGCAAGGGATAAAGGGTACCTTCCACAATCAGCAGGCGGGCTGCTTTCATGCGCTCTATTATCTCGGTTGGGTAGTGCTCTCCGTCGGATAGTATTGACAGGATGCAGAACTCCAATACCCCTTTCCGCATTTGCGCTTTTGTGTTTTCTATATTCATAATTTTATGATTACGCTGATAAATACAATTGATTACACAGATTAGATGCTATGTAACTATCGGGTGCTTATCTGCAGGTTAACGTTCATTTCTTTTTTCTGTTTGCCGTCGGTTATATTAAAAGTTACATCTTTCAGCGCTTTGTTAAGGTCGTTTTCCAGGTCTTTCATATTAGCCGGCAGGTCAATTGTTGCCTTTCCGTTTTTATCCAGTGTAATGTGTATGTCTACCTTCTTTTTGTTTTTATCGCCGTTACCTGCAAATGTGGCAACCGGTAGCAGGGCAATAAGCAGTATTAGTATTCTGGTTTTCATTTTTGAAATTGTTTTAGGAATGTGATGTAAAATTTATTCTACTCTGAATTTTACTAGCAGTACAAATTTTTCGCTGGCTACACTGTTTTTAAGCTTCATTTCTTTCAGGCGTTTAATAACGTAGGCTTTCAGTTCGGGGTTGGCCGAGTTTATCTCGTGCAGGGTTATGCTACCGTTTTCATCTACCGATACCAACGCCTTTACATCGTTGGCGGGTGTGTTCTCGGTTACAAAGTCGGGGCAGGTAATGTTGCGAATCATTTCGCGGCGCAAGGTTTCTTTGCTGGCTATGCTAAGGCTACCAGGCTCGCTGGCAAATGCCATAGTATTGATAAGCACGAATAAGCTGAAGGTAAAGACGATTGTTTTGGTAATGCGTTTCATATTGTTTGGTTTAATTTGTTTAGTAAGCTACTTGACGATGCAAATATATATCCATTAACCAGTACTATGCAACACATAGTAGCTTGCATTGGCCTTTTATTTTTCTAAATAATTGATTTTCAGTAATAAAAAATTTTGTTAAAAATTTAGCGTACTGAAAATTATGCTACAAAAACCAGTTTTTGTTTAAAAAATGGCATTGATTTTGGCTGCTGGTGAGCCATTTTTGACTAACTAAAACTAACGTTATGAAGAAAGGACTTTTACTAACTGCCCTGGTTTTGATTATTGGAGCTGCGGTGGCTCAGGACAGCACGGCTACATCACAAAAAAAGAAGCCAAAATTTAAATTTGGTGGTGATGGGATATATCTACGCGACTCTACCTGGCGTGTGGGTGGCTTTGCCGGCTTTAGTGTAAGCCAAACGGCCCTTTACCAATGGGCGCCGGGTGGTAGCAACAACTTCTCTTTTTTGCTATCGGCCGGTTTATTTGCCAACTATAAAAAAGGCAACATTTTGTGGGATAACAGTTTTGATGCCAAATGGGGTATGGTGGCTAACGGCCTAATACGCAACAAAGCACTGGCGCAGCGTAACCTGCAAAAAAATATCGACCTGTTAGCACTTAAAACCATGTTTGGCTATCAGGTAACAAACTCGTTATATGTAGCAGGTAAATTAAGTTTCGAAAGTCAGTTTTCACCAAGCTACGATTACTCTCTTACTGATACCAGTAAAGGCCGTTTCCGCCGCTATACTATATCTAAATTTGCTGCACCGGCGGTGTTAACCATAGGCCCGGGTTTAACCTGGAAACCGAAACCCTATTTTACAATGTTCTTCTCGCCGGTAGAAGGTAAAATGACTTTTGTAACGCCCGATAGCCCCGGCCGCGATACTACTACTGCACCCGATGGATACAAACTTGACGCCTATTATAATCAGGTAGATGAAACCCGCTTTGGTTTAAAACGCGGCGATTGGTTTATGGGTGAGCTTGGCTGGGAACTGGACTTGTTATTTCAGAAAGATATAGTCAAGAATGTAAACTGGAAAAGCCACCTGAACGTGTTTGGCGCGTACCTAAACGCCAGCTATAATACTGCGATGCCAACCTACGATGCAGCAGCCGACACCATAGGTACCTTCAATATTAAAGAAAGTACCAAGCACATACCGGTTATTAAGTGGGATAACGACATAATATTTAAAGTAAACTCGTGGCTAAGTGCATCGTTATCGGTACGTTTGGTGTATCAGTATAATGCTCTTACACCGGTAGATAAACGTAAAAACGATACCGGAGCCAAAGGCCCGGATGGTATTACAGATAGAGATCATGGAGGAAAAGGCAATATTATTACAGCATACAACAGGCTGCAGATATTTGAGCAGTTTGGTATTGGGTTGATGGCTAAATTTTAATATAAGATTATAATAAAAATTTGCGAAGGGGCGTACCAGGCCCCTTTGCTGTTTTATAGCCTTAACAAACAGGCATTTTGCTTAACAAAATTTGATTTTTAACAAATAAACTGCGGGGTATATTTGGGGCCCCTTTAAAAATTAAAACTATGGACGTAATATCTGGAAATACCACTGTTGACATTGCTTCGTTAAACGAACGCATAGGCCGCGAAAGCGCATTTGTTGATGTGCTGAATATGGAGCTGGGCAAAAGCATAGTTGGCCAAAAATATATGCTGGAGCGCCTGATGCTGGCACTATTAAGCAACGGCCACATTTTGTTGGAGGGCGTACCCGGCCTGGCAAAAACACTGGCTATTAAATCTCTTGCATCTGCTATACATGCAAAATTCAGCCGTATACAGTTTACCCCCGACTTGTTACCCGCCGACCTTGTAGGTACCATGATTTACAACCAAAAAGACAACGACTTTGTAGTGAAGAAAGGGCCTGTATTTGCCAACTTTGTGCTGGCCGATGAGATTAACCGTGCCCCGGCAAAAGTACAATCGGCGCTGCTGGAGGCCATGCAGGAAAAACAGGTAACTATTGGCGACAATACTTATAAAATTGAAGACCCGTTTTTGGTACTGGCTACCCAAAACCCTATTGAACAAGAGGGCACCTACCCGCTACCCGAAGCACAGGTAGACCGTTTTATGCTAAAGGTGGTTATTACCTACCCTAAAAAAGAAGAAGAACAGCTTATTATTCGCCAGAATATGGCCATGAGCAGCAAACCCATAAACCAGGTAGTTAAGAAAGAAGAAATAATAGCTGCCCGCCAAACTGTACGCGAGGTGTACATGGATGAAAAAATAGAGCGCTACATACTGGATATAGTATTTGCAACCCGCAAACCCGAAGATTATAAACTAAACAAACTGAAAGCATTGATAAGCTATGGCGGTTCGCCACGTGCCAGCATAAACCTTGCTGTAGCTGCTAAAGCATATGCCTTTATTAAACGCCGTGGCTATGTTATACCCGAAGATGTACGTGCCGTATGTTATGATGTAATGCGCCACCGTATAGGTTTAACCTACGAAGCCGAAGCTGAAAACATAACCAGCGAAGAGGTAATAAGCGACATACTTAATGCAGTTGAAGTACCATAGATATACCCTACCAACAAAGTAGGAACAAATGTAAACCGTTTGAACTATGGCAAAAGAAATTGCAAATAACACCGAAGAGCGACGCAAGAAGCTACGCCGGATTGAGATAAAAACCCGTAAACTATCTAACCAGATATTTTCGGGTAGTTATCACTCGGCGTTTAAGGGGCGTGGTATATCGTTTAGCGAGGTACGCGAGTACCAGTACGGCGATGATATACGCGCTATAGACTGGAACGTTACCGCCCGTAACCGAAAACCATTTGTAAAAGTATTTGAAGAGGAGCGAGAACTAACTGTAATGCTACTGATAGACGTTAGCCAATCGTCGTTTTTTGGTACGCAAAATGAATTTAAAAACCACATTATAGCCGAAATAAGCGGTGTAATTGCATTTTCAGCCATTACCAATAACGATAAGGTTGGAGTACTTTTTTTCAGCGATGTGATTGAGAAATTTATACCGCCTAAAAAGGGTAAAAGTCACATACTACGTATTATATCGGAGATATACGACTTTAACCCTACGCATACAGGCACTAATATTTCGGAGGCGCTTAAGTATTTTAATAATGTAGTTAAAAAGAAAAGCATCGCTTTTCTGGTTTCCGATTTTTTATTGAACAAAACAACGGACCAAAATGGCCTGAAAAAATCGCTGAACATAGTAAGTAAAAAGCACGACCTGATAGGCCTGCATGTTTACGATGAACGAGAAGCAACTATGCCTGATATTGGGTTAGCCAAAGTAGTTGATAGCGAAACCGGAGCAGAATACTGGATAGACACCAGCGATAAAGGGTTACGCGAGCGTTATGCAAAAACGTTTGCCTTAAATCTGCGGCATACCAAAGAGCTGTTTGGCAAAACAGGCTCACAGCTGGAGAGTATTAAAACAGAAGATAACTATGTGATATCGCTGATGAATATGTTTAAGAAAAGAGAGATGAAACGATGAGAAGCCAGACCATTGACTATAGACTGCAGACCATGAACAGCCGTATGAATATACGTTTGCTTATGGTGGTATGTATGTTATGCCTGGCCGCTATAGCAAACAGCCAAAGCGTAAGCGCAGAGTTGCGTGCCGACTCTACACACATACAAATAGGCGACCTACTTAAAATAAGATTAAGTGTTAAATATAGCGACAACCTACTAGTGGCATTTCCGAAAGCGGCTGATACGTTGGGCAACATGGAAACTATTGAAGTGTCGAAACTAGATACAACTACTGCGGCCGGTAGCATTGTTTTATCGCAGGTGTATACTGTATCGGCGTATGATTCAGGAGATTTTCATGCCGGACCGGTAATAGTTTACTTTAAAAACAGCACTGGTATAGTTGATAGTGTACTAACTAACGATATACAAATAACCGCAGGTGCGCCCGCGGTTGATTTGGACAAACCCTTTAAGGATATTAAAGCGCCTTTAGAAGTACCGTATAGCTGGCGCGAGTTTGTTCCGTACATAATAGGACTTGCGGTATTATTGGTGGCTATAATTGCAGGTATTATACTTTACCGAAAATACCGCAATAATAAACCTGTAGTAGTTGAGCGCCCTAAACCTAAAGACCCGCCCCATATTTGGGCACGTAAAGAGCTAAAGAAATTGGAAGAAGAAAAGCTGTGGCAAAAAGATGAAGTAAAACAGTATTACAGCCGCCTTACAGATGTATTACGTATGTATCTGGAGTATCGCTACGATTGGTTTGCACTTGAAAGTACAACCGAAGAAATAGAAGCGGAACTGCCTAAATATAAACTTAAGGATAAAGCGTGCGAAAGCCTGTTGGCAATACTACGCGCTGCCGACTTGGTTAAGTTTGCCAAAATGATACCTATGCCAGATGCTAACATTAAGGCAATGGAAAACGCCTATAAGTTTATTGACTTTACCGAACCTTCTGAAACCAAACCCGAGGAGAAAAAGTAATGTTCAACAATTTAGCACATATAACGTTTGCCAATAAGTGGGTGCTGTATTTAATACCCGCCGTATGGGTTATTGCGGGCTTGTGGTGGTACTTTTTAAGTAAGCGCAATTATCCAACACTTCGTCTTTCAACCACCGCATCGTTTACCGGTAATGGCACACCGCTTAAAGCCATATTAAAAAATCTGCTGCCTGTATTTCGTGTTTTGGCGTTAAGTGCATTGCTTATTGCTATTGCGCGTCCGCAAACATCGTACGATGAAGAAAAAGTTACAACCGAGGGTATTGATATTGTGATAGCCATAGATGTATCAACCTCTATGTTGGCTAAGGATTTTTCGCCTAACCGTTTAGAAGCTGCAAAGAAAGAAGCCATGAATTTTGTAGATGGCAGGCCACATGATAGGTTAGGATTGGTAATTTTTAGCGGCGAAAGCTTTACGCAATGTCCTGTAACTATTGACCATGCCATTATTAAAAATCAGCTTAAACAAATTAAAAACGGACTAATGGAAGATGGTACTGCCATAGGTATGGGTCTGGCCACTTCTGTACAACGTTTAAAAGAGTTAAACAGCAAAAGCAAGGTTGTAATACTTATGACCGATGGCGTGAACAACAAGGGGTTAATAGACCCCGCCACCGCTGCTGATATAGCTATGCAGTTTGGCGTGCGTGTATATACTATAGGTATAGGTTCGAACGATAAAGCCATGACACCCGTTGCTATGACACCTACCGGCGAACTGATATTTGATTACGCCGATGTGCAGATTGATGAGGCCCTGCTGAAGGATATTGCTAAAAAAACCGGTGGGCAGTATTTCCGCGCTAACGACAATAAGCGATTAAAAGAAATATACGCGCAAATTGATAAGCTGGAGAAAACAAAAATAGAGGTAAGTGCTTTCGAACACAAAACCGAAAAGTTTTTTGCCTTTGCCTTACTGGCTATTGTATTTGTGTCGTTCGAGATTTTATTCCGCTATTTAATAGTTAAAAGTATTCCGTAATAGATGAAACGCAGCGAATACATAAAATATTTATGGTTGCTGGTGCTGGCAATACCTCCACTGGCAGTGCTGGTACTGCTACGCGAGGAGGCGTTTAGGTTTGAGCATAAAGACTACCTGTGGCTGCTATGGGCTGTAGTGCCGGTGTTATTGTTGTTTCTGTATTTTCAATATTGGCGCAGCAGCAGTCTGGCAAAGTTTGGTAACTCATCGTTGCTTAGCCAGCTTACACCAGACGTTTCGTTTAATAAGCACCTTATAAAGTTCATACTACTTACACTGGCCTACGAGTTTATGATTATAGGGTTTGCAAACCCACAGGTAGGCACCAAGCAGGAGAAAGTAAAACGCCAGGGAATAGATGTGTTTATTGCCATGGACGTATCGAACAGTATGCTTAGCGAAGATGTGAAGCCGAATCGTTTAATGCGCGCAAAAAACTTTGTTAGCAATTTTATAGATGAGCTGCACAACGATAGGTTAGGTATGATTGTGTTTGCAGGCCGTGCCTATATGCAAATGCCGTTAACGGTAGATTACAGTGCAGGCCGCATGTACCTTAAAACAATTAACACCAACCTGATACCAACGCAGGGCACCAATATTGCCGAGGCTGTAAATATGGCTCGCGAAAACTTTGTACAGGAAGATAATAAGCACAAAGCACTGATAATAATTACCGATGGTGAAGATAATGAAGGTGGTACAGATGAAGCCATTGCTGAAGCGGTTAAACAGGGCGTTAAAATATTTACTATTGGCGTAGGTACCGATAATGGCGGCCCAATACCGGTAGGTAGCGATTTCAAGCGCGATGAAAGTGGCAACATTGTACTATCTAAAATGAATCAGCCTATGCTTCGCGAGTTGGCACAAAAAGGTAATGGCAGGTATTTTCAGTTAGGTAGCGGTAAAGATGAGATTAACGCCATATTTAAAGAACTGGGTCGTATTAACACCAAAGATTTTGAAGAGGTAGTGTTTACCGATTTCAACGATCAGTTTCAGGTGTGCCTTATTATTGCTGCCATGCTTTTGTTTATTGAGTGGATGCTGAGCGAGCGCCGCTTTAGCCTTAAATTTTTAAAGTTATGATAGCCTGTAACAACCTACTACACAAACGGGCATTTGCCCGCTTGGCAATAGCGGTAGCGCTACTGTTGTGGCTTGCTGGCTATAACCCTGTTGCTGCACAGTTAAATAAGCTTAGCACTAATACTGAAAAGCGCGAAACCCGCAACGGTAACACCCAGTACGAAAAAGGAGCTTATGCCGATGCTGAAGCCAGTTATAAAAAGGCTTTAGACAAAAAAAATAATATGCCCGAGGCTACTTTTAACCTGGGCGATGCTGTATATGCACAAAAACGATATGAGGAAGCTGCCAAACAGTTTTTACTAGCTGCACAAACCAACCCCGATAAACTGGTAAAGGCCAAAGCATATCACAATTTGGGTAACGTATTTTTACAGCAACAAAAATGGCAGGAGGCGGTTAATGCGTATAAGGATGCGCTAAAAAATAACCCTGCCGATACCGATACCAAATACAACCTGGCTTACGCCAATAAAAAGCTGCAAGAACAACAACAACAAAACCAGCAGAATAAAGATAACAAGGATAAGAAAGACGATAAAAAAGAAGACAAGAAAGACCAGCAACAAAAGCAGGACCAGAATAAAGACGACGAAAACAAGCAGAACGATAAAAAGGATCAGCAAGGCCAGGGCGATAAAGACAAACAACAACAAGGCAAACAGCCACAACAACAGCCTAAGCTAAGTAAAGAAGAGGCAGAGAAGATGTTACAGGCTTTACAGGGCGAAGAGCAGAAAACCAACCAAAAAATGCAGCAAAAGCAGGTGAAGGTTGTTAATGTAAAAATTGAGAAAGACTGGTAACCCAAAAAAGGTGTGAAAAAACATTAAGCTAATGGTTTATTGCTTGAATAAACCGTATAGTTGAAAGAACTTTGTAACAGTA
>JBJOOW010000493.1:0-3085 GCA_046051095.1 Bacteroidota bacterium
ATCAAATGAGGCATTCAGGAACTTGGGATATATTTCGATAGCTCGTTTAAAATGAACCATAGCCTGCTGTCTAAGCTCATTCTTTTTTGCAACGTCAGTTTCTTTGTTAGATGCAATGAAAGAATGTAATGCCAGCAGATTATGTGCCTGTGCCGATTCCTCAACCGAAGCTATATCGTGGCTGAATAGTGTTAACCTGTCTTTCCAGTTGCTATTCCGCGCTACTGTTAACAACGAGTAAACAACTAGTACGCCTGTAAGAGTGTAGGCAAATGGTTTTTGTAACTCGTTAAATCTGACATTTGAAACAGTTAAAGCCTGCTTAAATAATATGGATAACAGCCAAACTACTACCATACTAAAACCCAGAGATGGGATAAAGAGAAAACGATCGCCCATTATACCGGGCACAGGTGTAACCAGGTTTGAGAATATGATTATACAAACAAGATATATAAGCAAACCTGCTGAAGGTACAGGGTACTTACGGAAAATTGACAAGGCAATAGCCAATACTAGCAGGTGGAAAATAAGCGATGAAATAGCTAACGGCTGTGTTATTTCTGTAGGCTTAACTACTGCGTAACCATAGTAAAAACTTAACGGGTACGGTACACAAACCAGTTTTGCATATTTTATCATTACTACAAGTGCAGTGCCCAGCTTTATGCTTAATGGGTCGTTAGCAGTAACCGGCACCTCCATAAATACCAGTGGTCTTACTGTTTGTACAGGTGTAGGGTCAGTGGCTTTAATGTTACTGGCTGTTATGTATTTGTTTTTAATGCTGTAGTACAGGCTGTTAGAAACCGGTGGCTGTACAACGAAATATACCAGCACTATTAATGGCAATAACGCAACTGCTGCTTTTGTTGCGGCCACCTCTTTTTTTCTCCATACCAAAAACAGCCCCGCATATACAATCGGGAAACCCAAGACAGCCAGTGTAATAGGCTGACTGGCTGAGATGGCCCCATAAATTGATTTGATGTAGAAAAAAAGTGTTAGTAAGCCAACCGGAAGTAAAAGGAGTGTGGTTTTTTTATTTAAGAAAAACAGGAAAACAATAACAAGTATAAAAAAGTAACTGTGTAAAATAGCAACGGATATGCCCAGGTATACAAGATAAGCTGCTATAGCTGCGAAGCGTACGTATTTGTTTGTTGATAGTAGATTGGTAGCTATAAATACTATTAAAGCCGCACCTAATAAGAATTGAGCCTCTTGAAATATAGTTAAGGCAAGGGCTGTTATAAGTGATATAGGTATTATTAGCAGTAGCTTTACTTCGTTGCCTGCCATAAAGTAAATTGCAGACATTACTATTAAAGGGGTGACCGAAAGCCATGTGTTACCATATTGTAGTCCTATAATTAATAATGCCATTAAAATAGCAATAAGTAAAAGCCAGGTTAGTATAATGCCTGGCTTTGTAAAGAACCCGGTATTGATATTGCCTGCTAATGCGGTGTTTGCCGATTGGGCAGTTGAGTAGCTGAATAGCACATTGCAAGCTTTTTTTAAGCTTGCCCATAGAGTGTAGTAGTATTTTATCGCATAAAAAAATACAGAAGATGCCAGCAATAAAATACTTAAAATTACCTGTTGCAGTAATGTGCCCGATCGTGAGAATAGGGTAGCTGGCACCGCTAATAGGAACGTGACAATAAATAAACTGTCAAAACTGATTCGGGTAAAGAGTACCAACAGAATTGGTATGATGATAGCGAAAGTAATGGCAGAGGACTTTGATAAAATACCCGCCATGAAAAATAGCAGAACTGCAACTAGTAGTAGCCTTTGTTTTTTGCCTGCCCAGGCAATTGCATAGTATAGGCTTAGTAATGCAAAACCAAGAGACAGAATTTCATCGCGGTTTTTAATGCTGGCTACTACTTCGGTATGTATAGGGTGAGAGGCAAATAGCAGCGTAATTAAAAAGGACAATATATTGCCATAGCCTATTAATAGTTTGCGCAATACCAACAAAAGCAGAACACACATTAGCGAGTATAGCAGGGTATTTATAAAGTGGCTTACTACAGCGTGTTCGCCAAATAAGCTATGCTCTATTGCGAATGTGGTTAATACTATTGGGCGGTATTCGTATTTGTAGCCTGATTGATCCTGATAGTAGGGCGATGAGAAAATTTCGGGAATGGCGCTAATGCCTTTACTGGTAAGCCGATGGTTTTGTGTAACAAGTTCATCATCCAGGTTGTAATCGTTAAATATGCTATTGAAATAAAGTAAAAAGCTAAATGCAAATACAATAACTGCATAGATGTTATTGCCGTTACGCCAATTGTTGGCAACGGGTTTGTTTGTTGTAGCTGTTTTTACTTTTTCTGTTTTTTGCTTTGCCATTTTTTATAGTCCCAACGAAGTTGCGGTGTGCCAGATATAATATTTTAGTTTTTCAATAAACGGTTCAGTACTTATCAAATTTGCTCTGTTTAAATCAGGTTTATGTTTTTTAAGGCTCATAAAATACTCTTCGTACATTTTTGCAAGAAGAGGGTCAGTACCGTTTTCTATTTGTCGTATTGTAAATGCGTTGTAATGTACAAATACAACCGGGTACTCGTTATTAATTACAACATTGCCGTTAACCATGGTTCGTTTGCACAATTCTATATTCCAGCCCGCCACATTACACCCCTGATGACGTAGAACCAGTGCATTTTTATCTATTACCGGAACCAGATCAAGGTATTTCTGGTCATCAAACAATCCGCGAAGTGCATTTTTTTCGCAGCGGTACAGGCAGCAATTGCCCCACCATTCAAGCGTTTCTATTCCCGAACGGGATGCGCCTAAAAAGCCGGCGTTATACAGGCCTACTTTATAGTTAGCCTCCAGCCAGTTTTGTTGTTCCACCGGGTTGTGTTTATAGTAATGTGGAGTTAGTAAAATAGAATGAGTGCTTAGCAGATCGAACAGAAAATTGTAATCGTTGTAGAAAAACTGATCGTTATCTACATAAACTACTTTTTGATCTGTATTTTTTAATAAATGGGTAAGGAAGACTGGCTTTAGGCTCCATCGTAATTTATCTGACGCCCTTTTATACTTCTTAATTATT
>JBJOOW010000494.1:0-12810 GCA_046051095.1 Bacteroidota bacterium
AAGCCCTGCGCCGGGACAAAGTCATGCCATGACTGATAAAAAAGGTTTTAGGTAATAGATTTGTCAACTTTTAAAAAGTTGACAAATCTTCCATATATATTCGGGTATCACGCTTTCTGCATAGCATCATACACCCATGAAAACCCGTTGCAAATACCTCTCTATCTTACTATTGGTAGTTGCAGCATCATGCAATAGGAACAACAAAAGCATAGATAAGGCTACCGGTTTCGCTAACCGCTCAACAGTTAATTGTGCTGATAGTATGGATACTTACACCCTACTGGTAGCGCATATGACAGACACTGTTACCTTAGTCAATCTGCTAAATAAAATAACCCACCAGGGAAAAGTAAAGGTTATTGCCACACTAAACACAACCTTTAACGAGGAGAAAAAAATAATAACCTACTCAGGCGGCAACTATCACTTCAGCCTTATGCCAGAAAACAGAACAAGTTCAAACTGGCCGGTGCGCAATACTGTTTTTATCGATGGCAAAAACAAAATCAGCTTTAAGCACTATAACATTACTTGTTATAACGACTCCTTGTATCGATGTGAAGATTATGGATTTAACCTGAATAACACACTTGAAAGTCCGGTAATAATTGAAGTTTGTGGCAAAAGGTTTTTATATGCCAATGTTCAATACTGGTGCAATGGTATTGGTTGCGGGTGCTACCTTACTTTTATCTATGACCTTGACAAGCACAAACCAACGTTTATCGAAAACTATAGAATACCGTATAGTGGTTTCTTTATTTCCGATTTCAACAACGACCATAACCCCGACCTGTTGGTTATAAGCAGAACTTTAGAACAAAAAATGAAAGGTTTTGACTTTGACGAATTTAACCTGCGGCTTACTCCGTTCCAATACCACCACGGTACATTTATACCCTATTTTGATACCCTATACCAAAGAACCTACGGCTACGAACTCTATAGCTTTACTAACCTTTATCATCATAGCTATCACGACAGTTTGATTTATTCAATCAGCAGCAATAACTGGTTTAGAGAGTAGTGGTAAAAACATGCTACAAATTAGCTTTAGGTTTTTACCCCAACAACCCGCTTACCGCCGGTAAATGCAGCAGCAGGTACCACAGGCCGGTAGTTACAAAACCCACCACTATGCTAATGCCTATAGCCATGTTTATATAGCGGTAGTTAAGCCCGAACTGTTCGGCAATAATGGTGCTGGTAATAACGGTAGGCATGGCCGCCTCGAAAATGCAGATGTATGCTATTTGCTTTTTTATGCCCAACGCTATGGCCACCCCCAGCACCAGTACCGGTGCCAGTAGTAGTTTGTATAAAAGGGTAATGCTAAGGTCGGGCACTTCTTTCAGCCAGCCTTTAAAATTTAACTGCAACCCTACCGAAAACAAGGCCATAGGTGCAATGGTAGCTGCCAGCTTGCTAAACACCGGTTGGGCAAAACTTAAATCTACCAGGCTGCCAATGGTAAGCGCCGCCACGCAACCCACAAACGGCGGAAACGTGATAAGCCGCTTAATAACCATACCCGGCGCTACGTGCCCGCCGTTGTTACCGGGGCTGCCGTTTACGGCAATTATTACCCCCGCGCTGGATAGCAGGGCAAACATGGCCTGGTCGCATATAACGGCAATGTTCAGGTACTGCTCGCCAAAGTAAGCCACCACCAACGGAAACCCCACAAACGATGTATTGCTGAAACCGCTGGCAAGCTTCATCGTGCTCATTTCGTTTTCGCTGTGTTTTTTATAGTGCCCGTACAACCGCATATAGGCTATGCTACCCAGCAATACTATAGCCGGCGATAGCACCGGAAAAAGCATCTGGCTGGTCCACTGGGTTTGCGGCAGGTACTTAAACGAAACCGCCGGCAAAGCCACATACAGCACCCAGGCGTTAATGCCTTTGTGGGCATCGGCTGGCAGCAGGCGGCTGGCCCTAAGGGCCATACCCGCGGCTATGCATACAGCTATCAGTACAAAGTTTTCCATGCTATGGCCGCAAACATAAAACAGTTTTAATAGCCTTTGTTGGCTAAAAAACAGTGATTTGAGTATTATATTTAAGGTTTATTAGTTTATATTTAAAGTATTATTAAACAATTAATAAGCTGATTATTAGCTGCTTAAAAAACAAAACCCCGAAGGCAGTTTGCCTTCGGGGTTTTGTGCATATAAAAGCTGTGTTTTTTAGCGTTTAACGTTTTGCAGGTTTTGCTGCGGGCCTTCTTCAAAGCGTATATCGGCAAATTTAGCCATGCGGTCGCCAATCATTATATCGGCTACGTTGCAGGTAATGCTCCACTGGAAAGTAACATTGCTATTACCGCCGTTTAGCTCTACCACATCAAAACCGGTAGCGGTTTTGTTGGTTACGTATACACCTTTGCAATCGCCCTCCAGCTGCACAAAAACGCGCAGTGGGTGCTTTTCGCTAATGGTAATGTTTTTAGCCAGTATAGGGTCTATGGTTATGTGCGCGCGGCCGTTAACCAGTTGCGCCTGTCCAAAATCCTGAAAGTAAAATTCCGGCGTTTCAATAGCATGCAGGGTAGCAGGTTTGCCGTTCAGGTCAGGTACGCAGGTAGATACTGTACCGGTATTGCTCTGCCATATTTTGTAGTGCACGTTGCTGGCCGACCAGGCTTCTACCAACGTAGTTGACGATGCCGAACCGTTGGTGTTGCCGTTAATAAAGTAACCGGCTGCTGTTTGGGTGTTTGGGTTAAGATCGGTTTGCAGGGCGCTAACACCGTAATCGTAACCAAAGAAAGCACCACCCGCGCCTTGTGGCGGCGCAGCACCCTGTACGTTGTTGGCAGAACCTACCACACCGTATGCCGAAGCAGCATTGGTTGCTTTACCATATACACCATAACCCTGGTTAGCCGATGCAAAACCATATAAACCGGTAAGGTTGCTAAAGAACGCGCCACCGGCGCCGCCCGATACTACGGTATAGCTTTGTACGTTGTTGCCTATACCCAGCACACCGGTACCGGTGCTGTTTAGGTTAGCACCATATACACCATAACCCTGCGATTGCTGCGTAGCACCAAACACACCGTTGCCGGTACCTGCACCTGCGTTGGCCGAGTTTTGTCCGCTAAGGCCTATGCCCGATGCATTTGAGTTTGTAAACACACCTACCGATGTAGCGTTGTTGCCAAGCGCATGCAGCGGATATGCAGGCGAAGCAGTACCAATACCTACGTTACCGGTACCAGAGAAAGACAGGTTAAAACCCGAAAGCGGAATATCGGTGGTAACAGTAAGCGGGCCACCCAACTCAATATCGTTGTTGCCGGCTACGTATTTTACACCATTGCTGGCAGCAGCAGTACCAGAGCCTGCAGGGCCGGTAGGGCCGGTTATACCTGTAGCACCGGTTGCGCCTGTACTACCGGTAGCGCCGGTTATACCCGGTGTACCTGCGCCGGTAGGGCCTGTTAAGCCGGTAGCACCAGTTGGGCCGGTTACGCCCGTAGCACCAGTTATACCCGGGGTACCTGCGCCTGTTGGGCCGGTTAAACCGGCAGGACCAGTGGGGCCAGTAACACCAGTAGCACCGGTTGCGCCAGAGCCTGCAGGGCCGGTTGGGCCTGTAGCGCCATCGTTACCTGCTACGCCGGCAGCACCGGCCGGGCCTGTTGGGCCGGCAGGGCCGGGTGTGCTGTTAGCAGCATATAATGCGTAAGGTACGCTCAACAGTTGGTCCGAACCCATGCTGGTATAGTTGGTACCGCCGGTAACGTCAACTTCTACCTGCAGGTATTTTTCGCCGTTGCCCCAGTTTACAGTAAGCATACTACCCGATACTACCGTACCGGCGCCAATTTTGGCGGTAAGCAAACCAAACTGGTTAGTGGTTAAATTTTGTGTTTCGCTATACAGCAAAGTACCCGTGCTGGTTAAATCGCGGATAGAGAAACGTATACCAACGTTTTGGTTGGCAACTACAGTACCGCTGTTATTGCGTACTACTGTTTGATAATTGATTTTTTGCGGGGCCTGCCCGAAAGTTACCTGCATAACCATAGTGGCAGCAAGTGTGTAGAGGAATTTTTTCATGCCGTTTTTTTAGAGGCGCGAAAGATACGGCATAATACAATTGGTTGGTAATATATACCTGTTAAGTAGCGCCTCATTTTAGAATTGCCCTTTTGCACAAAATGTCAGGCTGAGCGTAGTAGAAGCCTTTTGCTTACAGGGCCCTTCGACTACGCTCAGGGTGACATAAAATCAAAATGAGACACTGCCGCCTGTTAGGGCATTTACTCCTGATAATACACCCTTTTTACCCGCGATGATATACCTGTAAGTATTTCGTAGGCTATGGTTTCGGCGGCTTCGGCTACTTCTTCTACGGTAGGGTTATTGCCAAACACTACCACCTCATCGCCCTCGTTGGCTTCTACGCCGGTAATATCCAGCATGGTCATATCCATACATACGTTGCCTATAACCGGCACCAGTTTGCCGTTAACCAGCATACGGCCTACCTTGTTGCTTAACTTGCGGCTAAGGCCATCGGCGTAGCCAATACCTACGGTAGCTATGGTTTTATCTTTACTAACCTTACCTACGCGACCATAGCCCACGGTGTCGCCTTTCTTCAATTTCTTTATCTGCGATATGGTGGTTTTAAGTGTACTAACCACCATTAGCTTGTTATCTATTTTGTTCGATGAGTCCAGGCCATACAAACCAATGCCCAGGCGCACCATATCAAACTGTGCCTGCGTGTGGCGGGTTATGCCATTGCTGTTAAGTATGTGGCGTATTATTTTATAATCAAATGCTTTGCATATCAGTTGGCTCATCGCATCAAAGTTGCTTATCTGCGTGGCCGTAAAATCATCATAAGCTTTATCCTCGCTGGCTGCTAAATGAGAAAACACCGATGCTACCTGCAACTGATGATTGGCCTGTATACGTTCTACCAGTAGTGGCAGTTCTTCTTTATTAAAGCCCAGGCGGTTCATACCGGTCTCCAGCTCTATGTGTATTTTATACCGGTTGGCATCGCGCGGGTGCAGCAGTGCCAGCACCTCGCTAAAGCGCTCTAACAGGTTAAGCGAGTATATCTCGGGCTCAAGGTTGTACTGTATCATTACATCAAAGCTGCGCTGCTCGGGGTTCATTACCATTATAGGTAAGGTAATGCCGTTTTTGCGCAACTCTACACCTTCATCGGCATAGGCTACTGCCAGGTAATCTACGCGGTTAAACTGTAAGGTGTTGGCTATTTCAAAACTGCCGCTACCATAACTAAAGGCCTTAACCATCGCCATTATTTTGGTTTCGGGGTTTAGCAGTTTCTGGTAGGCTTTTAAGTTATGTGTTAGCGCGTTCAGGTTTATCTCCAGCACCGTTTCGTGTGCTTTCTTTTCTAAAAATTTGCTTATTACTTCAAACCTGAATTTACGCGCGCCTTTCAACAATATCACTTCATTGCTAAACCGCGATGAGTCGATGTGTTTTAAAAACTCATCGGTGCTTTCGTAGGCTTCAAACTCCAGTGCCTCGTTTTTTTCAAACAGCTTACGCTGCCGGTTAATAGCAGTGCCTATACCAATTAACCGCTGTACCTTGCTTTCTTCCAGCAGGGCTGCTACTTCGGTGTACAGGTCTATTTCGCCGCGGCCGCTTTGCAGTATATCCGATAGTATTACCGTTTTTTTAGGGTGCTGGTTTTGCTGCTTTAAAAAGTCGATGGCAATTTTAAGCGAGCCTATATCGGAGTTATACGAATCGTTAATTACCGAACAGTTGTTGATAGCATCGCGCATTTCCAATCGCATGGTAATACCGGTCAGGTGTTTCATGCGTTCGCGTATCACATCAAAATCTTTACCCAGGTAAAGCATTACACAGGCACAGTGTATGGCGTTCTCTACGCTGGCTTTATCGGCAAAGGGTATTTCAAAATCCAGCTCGCGGCCCTTGTAAATACTGTGTATGTACGACCGGTTGTTTTTTTGCATTACACTGGTAACCTGCAGGTCGGCCTCGTTGCTCATACTCCAGCTCATTACCGGTGCATTTTTGCCGCGCAGGGCGTTTATCTCGCCCAGGCTTTGGTTAATGTCCGGATAATCTTTACAGTATATCAGCACATCGCAGTTTACAAACAGCGTTAGTTTTTCTTTGGTTTTGTGGCGTATGTTCAAAAAGCCTTCGCTGTGTGCTTCGCCTATATTGGTAAACACACCAATGCTGGGCGCTATTATCTTCTCCAGCTTCTGCATTTCGTTCGGCTCAGATATACCGGCCTCGAAAATGCCCAGGTTGTTTTCGCTATCAATCAGCCACAGCGATAGTGGTACACCTATCTGCGAGTTATAGCTTTTAGGGTTACGTACTATGTTATAGTCTTCGTGCAATAGCTGGTACAGCCACTCCTTAACTATGGTTTTGCCGTTGCTGCCGGTTACAGCAATAGTAGGCAGTGTAAACTTAGCGCGGTGGTAGCCTGCCAGTTTTTGCAGGGCAGTAACAGCATCTTTTACCAGAATAAAGGCGGCATCGGGGTAATCGTCGGTGTTTACCTCTTTGGTTACCACAAAACAGCGCACACCTTTTTTGTATAGCTCGTCTATATAGTTATGCCCATCTAACTTTAATCCACCTAATGCAAAAAACAAGGTTTGTGCAGGGTGTATCAATCTGCGCGAGTCGAGCAGCAACTCGCTGAAGGTGGGGTCTTTTTTTGTTTTACCAAGCAGCTTACCACCTGTTGCCTTTACGGCCTCCGATATTTTATACTCCGTTTTCATGTTTTCTTCTGTACACGAATAACACCAATTGTCGCATAAAGCTATACGCTAATTGCAAACATTAATAACATTGCCTGCTGTGCTTTTGTATAAATTAGTGTAATTAGTACCGCAATTAACCTTTATGAGCAAAATACGCAACGCAATAGACCGTATGCGCGCCGGCGAAAACATAGGGCTGGATAGTGTAGCCCGCCAGGGGCGCCAGCGCACTGTAAACACCGATGGCAGTTATAATATTGAGCGGAAAACAGGCAGCCGCTTTGGCGATTTTTTGCTGTACCGCTGGCTTATTACAACCAGCTGGAAACACTACTGGATGGCTATAGTTAGCTTTTACATAGTAGATAACATTGTGTTTGGCAGCATATACTACTGGATGGGCGCCGAAAACCTGAGTGGCATAGTAGGCACCAGCGAGATGGATAAGTTTATGAGCTGTTTCTTTTTCAGTTGCCAAACCTTTACCACGGTAGGCTATGGCGGGTTGCACCCCGTTGGCAAAATAGCCAGTGCCACGGCTGCCATCGAGGCCTTTTTAGGCCTTATGATGTTTGCCGTAGCAACCGGTTCGCTGTATGGCCGGTTTAGCAAACCTGTATCGCGGCTGGTGTTTAGTAAAAACGTACTTATTGCGCCTTACAAAGGCATAACCGGTATGCAGTTTATGGTGGCCAATGCCGTAGAAACCACCCTGATGGATATGGAGGCCCGTGTAAACCTTAGCTGGATGGATGAAGACGACAACGGACAACCGCTGCGCCGTTTTCAGCAGGCAAAGCTTGAGTTTGATAAAATTGCCATGTTCCCCACCAGTTGGGTTATTAACCACCCTATTGATGAGGAGAGCGCCCTATATGGCAAAAGCATGGAAGAACTGCAAAAAATGGATATAGAGATATTTGTATTGCTTAAAGGGTTTGATGATGTGTTTTCGCAAACCATATACAGCAGGTATTCGTTTGTGGTATCGCAGTTTGTGTGGGGCGCTAAGTTCCGCAAGCCATTTTATGTAGGCGATAACGGCAAGCTGGTAATGGACCTTACCAAAGTTGGCGAGTACGACCAGGTACCTGTACCGGGGCTTAGTGTGGCGGTATAATTAGCGCATCGGGCTATACCCGATGCTGTTAGTACTACGCCCCTTCGGGGCTTGGTTTAGCCCTGAAAGGGCGTGATAGTATAGCAGGGGATGAAGGCCTCTGCAACTATATAATTAGAGCATCGGGCTGTACCCGATGCTGTTAGTACTGCGCCCCTTCGGGGCTTGGTTTAGCCCTGAAAGGGTGTGATAGTATAGCAGGGGATGAAGTACTCTGCAACTATATAATTAGAGCATCGGGCTATACCCCATGCTGTTAGTACTGCGCCCCTTCGGGGCTTGGTTTAGCCCTGAAAGGGCGTGATAGCATAGCAGGGGATGAAGTACTCTGCAACTAATAAGTTTTCAATCAACATAAAAAGGTAGAAAAGTCGTTAAGGGAATAGAACAAGGCATGATAAATGTTTTGTTGATTCGCGTAGCATGCAAAAACAAGTAAGAAATACGAAGTGGCGAATACGAGGTGAAGCGCTTGGCGTTTGCATATCTGTGCTCTTGGTTCTATGTTCTGTGTTCTCTTTCGCACAGTCTCCCGATTTCCGCAACTGGAAAAAAGATGCCGCTTGCAACAAGTGGGTAGATTCGGTATACAATCAGCTTACTGTAGAGGAACGCATAGGCCAGTTTTTTATGCTGGCGGCGTATACCGGTGGTGCCAACTACAATATGGATTCGGTGCTTAGCTGGATGAAACAAGGCAAGGCCGGTGGCGTTATATTTTTTAAAGGTCTGCCCGAGCCACAAGCTATATGGACTAACCGCATTGCCGATTCGGTAAAAGTGCAAAGCTTTATTGCAATAGATGGTGAGTGGGGCCTTGCCATGCGTTTAGATTCTACCATATCGTACCCGCACCAGCTGGCGCTGGGTGCTGTTACTAATAACGAACTGATTTACGACATGGGCCGCGAGATAGGCCGTGAGTGTAAGCGACTGGGTATAAACATAAACTTTGCGCCTGATGTAGATGTAAACAACAATGCCAGCAACCCGGTAATAAACGACCGCAGCTTTGGCGAGGATAAATACAAAGTAGCCCTTAAAGGTATAGAGTATGCACAAGGCATGCAGGAAGAAGGCGTGCTGGCCTGCGCCAAACATTTTCCAGGCCACGGCGATGTAAGTACCGATTCGCATTTTGATTTACCGGTTATTAATAAACCCGTACAAACGTTCGATACGCTGGAGTTTTACCCGTTTAAGCTTTTGTTTAATAACGGTGTGGGCAGTGCTATGGTGGCGCACCTGAATGTGCCTGCGCTGGACCCCGATACCGGTTCGGTAGCTTCTATATCTAAACGTATTGCTACCGGTTGGCTGCGCGATTCGCTGGGGTTTGACGGGCTGGTGTTTAGCGATGCGCTGAACATGAAAGGTGTAAGCAAATTTTATAAGCCCGGTACG
The DNA here is from genome assembly GCA_046051095.1 of Bacteroidota bacterium. Lineage (GTDB taxonomy): Bacteria > Bacteroidota > Bacteroidia > Chitinophagales > LD1 > Bog-950. The sequence goes on from JBJOOW010000494.1 coordinate 9,291, forward strand.
GTAGATAGCCTGGCGTTTATGGCCGGTTGCGATATACTGGTGTTTAGCGAAGATGCCGGTAAGGGCATACAGAAAATTAAAATGGCGCTGGATAGTGGTGTGGTATCGCAGGCCGAAATGGAGGCGCGTGTAAAAAAAGTATTAGCCTATAAGTATAAACTGGGGCTTAATAAACCACAACACGTAGAGATAGAAAACCTGTACGCCGACCTGAACAACACAACCGGCAAACTGCTTCGCCAGCAATTGTACGAGCAGGCCGTTACACTGGCCGCCAACCAGGATAATATGTTACCCTTTAAACACTGGAACTACAAAAAGGTAGCTTCTGTATCTATTGGTAACAATGGTTCATCTGCTTTTCAGCGGCACATAAATAACTATGCCGAGATTGATTTTTTTAATCAGGCTTACGAGCATAACGAAAAACCATTTAATGCATTTTTCGATACGCTTACCAAATACGATTTAGTAATTGTAGACCTGCACGCTATGGTGCGCTCGCCGGCCAAAAACTATAACGTAACCGAAGAAACCCGCCGCTTTGTCGATTCGCTTTCGGGCCGTACCAAAGTAGTGTTGTGCGTGTTTGGTAACCCGTATGCACTTAAGTTTTTCGAGTATACGCCATGGGTGCTGCAACTATACGAAGATAACGATGCTACTAACCTGGCTGCTGCCAACGCCCTGTTTGGCGCCGAAAAAATAAGCGGCAGGCTACCGGTAACATCGTGCCCAACATATACTGCGGGTACCGGTTTTATAAGCGATACCATTTACCGCCTTAAGCTTAGCTGGCCCGAAGAGGTGGGCCTAAAAACCACCGACCTGCAGGCCATGGATAACATTATACAAAAGGGTATACAGGGCAAGGCGTTCCCCGGTTGCCAGTTGCTGGTTGCTAAACAGGGTAAGGTTATATGGAACAAATGCTATGGCACTAAAGTGTACGAAACCGAAGAGCGCGTTAAGCCCGGCGAGTTGTACGATATAGCCAGCATTACCAAAGTAGCAGCCACTACACTGGCCGTAATGAAACTGTACGAGCAGAAAAAAATTAGTCTGGATAAAACCGTGGGTGATTACCTGCACTTGCCTAAAGATGCTACCATTAAGCACCTTAAACTGCGCGATGTACTTACACATCAGGCAGGCTTAAAGGCTTTCTTTATGTTTTACAAAGCTACCGTAGATAGCAGTGTGTATGCCAACTACTACCGCAAAACACCTGAGGGTAACTTTACCATACAGGTGGCCGATTCTATGTTTATACGCCGCGATTACCCGGATACGATGTGGAGTATTATCAGCCACTCGGATGTAGAAGACCACCCGAAGTATGTATACAGCGATAACGATTTTTACATACTGCAAAAAATAGTAGAGAAGGTAAGCGGCGAAAAGCTGGACAGCTTTGTATATAAAAACTTTTACCGCCCTATGGGTTTAACACGCATAGGCTTTAATCCGGCGCAACGTTTTGCACGCGAGCGTATGCTGCCTACCGAAAATGATTCTGCTTTCCGCCACCAGGTGGTGCGTGGCTTTGTACACGACCCCGGCGCTGCTATGTATGGCGGTGTAGCAGGCCATGCAGGTGTGTTTAGCAATGCGTTCGATCTGGCAGCATTGTTTCAAATGTTGTTGGATGACGGTGTGTACTGCGGCAAACGTTACCTCGATTCGGCAACTATTAAAACATTTACCAGCCGCCAGTCGAAAATATCGCGCCGTGGCTTTGGGTTCGATAAACCCGAACCGGATGTAAGCAAATCATCGCCTTGTTACGATGGGGTTCCGCTATCGGTATTTGGCCATACCGGCTTTACAGGTACCTGTGTATGGAGCGACCCGAAAAACAACCTTACCTATATATTCCTGAGCAACCGCGTATACCCTAATGCCGAGAATAACCAACTGGTTAAAATGAACATCCGCACCGATTTGCAGGAGGTGATTTATAAGGCGCTGAAATGATTTTGGAAGTAGGATTGCGGAATGTTGATTTGAAATACCAATACACGATTACTGCATTAACACCGCGTAGCGGTCGTCTGTTTGTAGAAATATAAAAAGCAAATTGCGCGCGCCGTAGGCGCCGCCTGTTGTATTTTAAAAAAGGCAGGCCAAAGCCTCACTCCGCCTCTGCCACTACCTCTTCTACCTCAGGTACCATACGTTTAAGCAGGCCTTCTATACCCGATTTTAAGGTAATGGTAGATGAAGGGCAGCTACTGCACGAACCCTGTAGGGCCAGCGTTACAACACCTTTTTCAAACGAGCGGAACTCTATATGTCCGCCATCGCCCTGTACTGCAGGTTTTACGTATTTATCCAGCAGCTCTTTAATTTTGGTTTCGGGGTCGCTGGCATCGGTAACGGCAGGGGCCTGTTGTACATCTTTAGGCAGCAGTACATCATCTACCGGCTTTTGTCCGCTCAGCAAAAATTTTCTGATAGCGTCTTTCAGCTCGGGGCTTATTTCAAACCACTCGTACTCGGCTTTTTTGGTAATGGTAACAAAGTTGTTGGCTATAAATACACCGTTTACAAATGGTATATCGTACAGCGCTTTTGCCAATGCCGAGTTTTCGGCCAACTCGCGGGTTTTAAAATCCAACTGATAGTTGGGCAATATATGGCGGTTGGTTACAAACTTCAGGCTATCGGGGTTGGGTGTATACTCGGTGTATATTTCAATTATATCTGCTTCGGTCATAACTAATATTTGTAGCAACAAATGTAAGCAAACAATACGATTAGCAACCCCTTGCTTTAAAACTTCGAAACCTTTAACACCTTTACCACCATGAAACTACGCATTAAGGTAAAACCCGGCAGCAAAACCGACGAGATAAGCCGCGAGGCCGATGGCAGCCTGAAGGTAAAGATAAAGGCACAACCGGTAGAGGGTAAAGCCAATAAATACCTGGTAGAATACCTGGCGGGTGTGTTAGGCTTACCTAAATCTAAAATTATGTTGCTAAAGGGCGAAACCAACCAGTTTAAAACGCTGGAGATAGAGGCAGAGGAGAGCGAAGTGCTTAGTAAATTACCTTAACTACTCAATTGCTTTAATCGCCTCACTTGCCTTTTTCATTTCATACCCTTTGCTTAATAAAAACCGTAGCAGTTTGGTTTTCTTTTCGCGGGGGGTACCGGTGCGCAGGGTGTTCCACTTTTTCAGAGCTGTTTCTTTAAGCTGTTCATCGTAACCTTCTTCATCTATATCATCCAGGTATTTTTTTACCAGGGTGCTATCCAGCTTTTTAACGGCCAGTGCTGCTTTAATTTTTGTTTTGCCCCAGCGCTTTTTGGCGTGGCTGGCTACAAAGTATTTTACATACCGCTCCTCGTTTAAAAAGTTGTCGCTGGTGAGCTTAGTGGTGTATAGGGCATAATCTTCTTTAGGCACTTTTAGTTTGGCCAGCTTTTGCTTTACATCGGCCAGGCAGCGCTCCTGGTAGGCGCAGTAGTTGGCAAGCTTATCGTATATCTCTTTATCCATAGTGCCGCTGCA
>JBJOOW010000495.1:0-4164 GCA_046051095.1 Bacteroidota bacterium
TATCCCGAAAAAGTTGCCGAATATCGTAGCGGTAGAGTAGGTTTGCTAGGTTTGTTTGTAGGCGAGGTTATGAAACTTTCTAAAGGTAAAGCCGACCCTAAGGTTACAAACAAACTGGTAGCACAAAAACTAGATTCTTAATTAATACATACATACTCAATATCAATAACTCAATGCAATCAAACATGCGCAAACTTTTTAGTATCGTACTGCTGCTTACATTCTTTACATCGTGTAACCTGGCAGGTGGCAGCGATAAATACAACATACAGGGTACTGTGAAAAATCATCAGGCAAAATCAATAGTGCTCGAAAAATTAGGCCTGCAATCGGTAACTGCTGTCGATTCTGCAACTATTGATGATAAAGGATTTTTTAAAATGGAAGGTGTATCAGAAACAGGCTTCTACCGCCTTAAGCTCGATCAGCAGACTTTCTTTTTGTTTATGCTTGAGCCAGCCCAATACAAAGTTGAAATAGACCCACGTGGCCCCGAGCCATTAAAAGCAACCGGCTCTAAAGCTAACGATGAGTTTCAGGCGGCCTTTAAAAACCTTAGCGGTTTGCAGCGCGATATGCAAGGCTGGCAAATGGCTTACCAAATGTATGGTCAGCAGGGTGCCGGCCCCGATACAATGATGTATGTGCAGCAGCAGTTGCAGGCAGTTGCCGCCCGCTACGAAAGTTTTATCCGCGATAGCTCTAAAGTTGCTAAAAACCCTATGGTTGGTTTGTTTTATGTAACCAACGGACCGATGGATAAGTTTGGTAAAGAGAACCTGGCTGTGCTTGAGCGTATGGAGAAAGAGATGCCTAAGTCGAGCTATACCAAAGAGTTTCGCGAGGCTTACAACAAGTATCAGGAGCAGGTAAAGCAAGCTGCTTCGGCCCCGCAACCACAAGATGTTAGCGTTGGCAAAATGGCTCCCGAAATAAGCCTGCCAGATCCTAATGGTAAAGTGATAAAACTATCGTCGCTTAAAGGTAAAGTAGTACTTATCGATTTCTGGTCTTCGTGGTGTGGCCCTTGCCGTATGGAAATGCCTAACGTAGTTGCTGCTTACAATAAGTATAAAGATAAAGGCTTTACGGTTTACAGTGTATCGTTAGATAAAGAAGCTACTGCCTGGAAGAACTCGATTAAAGCACTTGGCATGCCTTGGGAAAACCAGGTTAGCGACCTTAAATGGTGGCAATGCGAAGCCGCACAGGTGTATGGTGTACAAGGTATACCGGCTGCTTTCCTGCTCGATCGCGATGGCAAAATTGTAGCTACCAACTTACGTGGACCAGCCCTTGAGCAAAAGATTGGCGAACTGATTAAATAATTCTGTTCTTGTTAATACCCCTAAAGCGCAAGTTGCTTACTATCAGTAGCTTGCGCTTTTTTATGTTAATACCCCATGTTAATACCCTTTGCAAGTGTTTGTATATCAGTATCTTATCAATATATTTTTTGGTTGCAAAAATGAAAATTAATAGCCTTTTATGTTATTGATAATCAATACTTTAAATTCTTCAATTCGCTGTAGCGCTTTTTGCCTAGTGCAAAATACTGCCACAATATATTTACCGGCGTTAGGTGTATAGCCGATGGATGCGGTATTTTTTTACGCTTTTGTAGTAGAGTTGGTATAGCTGCGTAAAAAGAAAAATGTGCCTTTACAATGGCTGCAAAATCTTTAAAGTTTCCGTTTTTGGTAATGCTGTGAAAAGCCGCCACACCATCCAATATCATCCGCCAAAACAGCTTGGGTAATAAAGTAGTGCCCGGCAGGTTCTTAAACATCATCATCAGGTTATTGCGGAAGTTAAGATAGGTTTTGCGCGGGTTACCCTGCGGCAGGCTGCCACCACCCACGTGGTAGATGTACGATTGCGGCACACACAGTATCCGGTAGCCCATATTTTTCATTCGCCAGCAAAGGTCTATCTCTTCCTGGTGCGCAAAAAAATCTTCATCCAGCGCACCGGCTTTCCAGTACACTTCGCTGCGCACAAAAAGGCAGGCACCCGTTGCCCAAAAAATATCCTTTACATCATCGTACTGGCCCTCGTCTTTCTCTATGGTATTAAATATCCGCCCGCGGCAATAAGCATAGCTGTTGCGGTCAAGGTAGCCACCGCTGCCACCGGCATATTCAAAATACTCGCGCCGGTTATAGTCGCGTAGCTTTGGTTGTGCAGCAGCAATGTTTTTATCCTTATCCATTTCGGCAATTACAGCCTCTACCCAGTTGGGCGTAACCTCTATATCCTGATTAAGCAGTACATAATACTCGGCGTTAACATGCTTTAGCGCGTCGTTGTAGCCACCGGCATAGCCGCCATTACGCGGGTTTTGTATAATACGTACGTTCGGATAATTCTTCTGTAAAAACTCAACCGATCCATCACTACTCTGGTTATCGGCCACTATTATTTCGCAAAGCTGCGGCGGGGTGTACTGCACTACCGATGGCATAAACTGCTCCAGAAACTTCTTTCCGTTCCAGCTTAATATTACTACGGCTACTTTGCGGTTACTGCTCATGGTTAAGGCTGCCAAACATAATGTAAAACAGCCACATAGCCACGTGTTTAATCTTATGGGCTTATTTTTATATTTAAGGCTCAAACACACTAAACATGAACCTAACCAAACATCTATTGGCACTGTTGCTGTTTATAGTAGCTGCCACAGGCCAGGCTAAAGAAAAAGCCGAACCCACCGATACCCTCAGCGAAGAGGTATCAGATTCTGCCCTTAACATAAGAGTATTACATTACGATACTACCGGTACCATTACTATTGGCGATGGACTGGCTACCTTCGAAATACCCAAAGGCTTTAAATATCTTAACCCGGAGCAGAGTAATTATGTATTACACGATTTGTGGGGCAACCCGCCCGGCGAATCGTTGGGTATGATTTTTCCTGAGGAGGCAAGCGAACTGATTCCTACTACATGGGCAATTGAAATAAGTTACGATGAAGATGGCCACGTAAAAGATGACGATGCCAAAGACATTAAATACGATGAACTACTGAAAGAAATGCAGGAGCAGATTAAAGAAGCCGCCCCTGAGCGTAAAAAGGCAGGCTATCCTACCTTCCAGTTAACCGGTTGGGCCAGTCCACCGTTTTACGATAGCGAGAGCAAAAAACTGCACTGGGCTAAAAAGCTATTATTTGAGGGCGACAGTACCGAAACGCTAAACTACAATATACGCATACTTGGCCGTAAAGGGGTGCTGGTGCTAAATGCAATAGGCGGTATTGAACAGTTAAATGAGATAAAAACAAATGTTCGCCCGGTGCTGGCCAGTGTAAACTTTAAAGAGGGTAACCGTTATGCCGATTTTAATGAGAGTACAGATAAGGTTGCCGCTTATGGCCTGGTTGGTTTAATTGCGGGTGGTGTATTGGCTAAAACAGGTATACTGGCAAAACTGGGTTTAATACTGGCTAAATCGGCTAAGCTTATTTTGTTAGGCGTAGCTGCTGTAGGCGGTGCTATTGTTAAGTTCTTTAAAGGCAAGGGCGATAATAACGCGTAGACTCTTTTTAGTTTAATCAGTATTTTATGTTGTATACGCGGCTGTTTGTCCTCCGCCGGCGGAGGTGGTTTTGCTTCAGCAAAACCGGAGGTGGATGCCAAGTATATAGAGTAAGAATATTGGCGATGTATTAGCGTTATAAAAACTATCAATACGCATCAAAATCCAGCAACCTGAACCGCATATTCTTAGGGTCGGGCTTTTCATTTCTGCCGCTCAGGTCTTTAAATATAAGGTGTAGTGGCGCCGATTTATATTTCTCTGGTATATCAAAGTACAGCCCCATACCTTTGTTAAGCGCAGGGTCTAAACCTATATAAAGTGTAAGGGGTGCAAATGGTGTTGCGGGCTTCTCAGGGTAATTGCCAGTGGGCAGATTTATCAGGTTGGCTTTAATAACCGGAATATGTGTTTTCGAAAAATATGACACACTATTACCGGCTTTGCTTTGGTAGTACTGGTTACATGGGTTAGCTAATCTCCAGTCAAGGTGCTTTGTACTCCATACACGTTCGTATTCAACAGTGCTGCCGGTAACTGGTACACTACCCAAACCTATTTTTGCGTTTAACGTACCCATGCTGGTAAACCCAAGCTTTTTCAAAAAGCCATGTACCGAGTTCT
>JBJOOW010000496.1:0-4394 GCA_046051095.1 Bacteroidota bacterium
TGGTGATAATAAAAAAGATGGTGGAAGTAAAGATGACGCTAAGAATAAAAGCGTAAAGGGAAACAACAACAATGCTGCAGCAACCACCACCTCAGCCAACGACACATCGTCTGTAAAAGGAAAAGACAATCAGAACCAGCTTCAGTTTATGAAGCCCGATATGGATTCGAAAAATTTCAATTTCTACCGTCGTAAAGAAATATCTACTCCGCTGCAACCCCGTTACGATCTGGATTCTGCAGTTTACCAAAAGGACAAAAAGAAAACCAAACAACAGCAAGCGTTCCTAAACCGCCAATATGCATTCCCCGCTAAACCTAAAGATCAGTGGGAATTAGGAATTAACTTCGGTTCTGCCTTTTTGAGTGGAGACGTTAAGCCTTATGTAAACATTAAAGGTCTTATTCAAAATATAGGCGCTGGTTTTACAGTACGGAAAGCATTAGGCTATACCATTTCGTTACGTTTCGGCTACAACTTTATGATGATGACCGGCCGCAACTGGGAGCCCGATGCAAACTTATCGTTTAACCGTGCGCTACATGGTGGTTACGATTCGCGCGTAAACTACTGGAGCAACCCTAATTTAGCTGCCAACAAAACATCGGACACCCTTAACATGAATAAGGTGTTCTTTTACAACTACCGTACCTATGTACACGAGGCACACTTTGGCGCTGTGCTAAACCTGGGTAACGTGCGGTTCCACAAAGAGCGTAACATCTGTAACTTCTATGTTATGGGTGGTGTTAATGCCTTCTTTTTTACCACTTACATGGATGCACTTAATGGTAACGGTGATGTATATGATTTTTCTAGCGTTTATGCACTTTACGTAAAGCCACAATATGCAGGTACTAATACCGGCGTAAATGAACGTTTGGATAGAAGGAAAGAGTCGCTAAAAAGATTGAATGGTATACTTGATGGCAAGTACGAATCGCTTGCCGAGCACGAAAACAACGCACCGGGTATTAAAAACTGGCAGTTTATACCAGGCGGTACAGTTGGTATTGGTGTACAGTTCCACGTATCTAAATTTATGAGCATTGGCCTGGAGGAGCGTATGATATTCTCGGGCAGCGACCTTTTAGATGGCTACCGTTGGCAGCAGGATGAGCACGCAGGCTTTACCCGTAGCAACGATAATATTTCGTATACTTCTATTACACTTAACTTCCACATAGGTAAAAACCGTACCGAACCAATGTATTGGTTAAACCCTATGTACCATACTTACCGCAAACTGGGCGAGGTAGATCCGAAGGGTGTTGCCGATGAGATATTGAAAGATGATGACGGCGATGGTGTAATAAATGCGCTGGATAAGGAACCTAATACCAAGAAAGATTGCCCTGTTGATACACACGGTGTAGCGCTGGATAGCGATAAAGATGGTATTATCGACTGTTTAGATAAAGAACCGTTCTCTGCTCCTGGCTTCCCTATCGACTCGAACGGTGTTGCTATTATACCACCTAACCCATGCTGCGATACAACAGGCTTTGGCAATAGCGATGGTCTTGAAGATGGCTTTAATGGCATAAACGGTCAGGATGGATCGGATAGCACCAATGCAAGTACAGGTGGTAAAAATGGCAAAGGTGGTAGACGTCGCGGTGCAGGTGGTGGTAACTACGATTGCTCTAAGATTGAATTGCCAAGCGTTATCTTCGATCCGGATAAGTATTACATAGATCCTCAATACTATGGTAACCTGCACCAGATAGCAGAGCGTATGCAAATGTGCCCTGACATGAAAGTGGTAGTAACCGGATACGATGAATCGCGAAACGACCAGAAATATAACGAGCAGTTAGCGTGGAACCGCGCAAATGCTGCGGTAGATTATATGGTTGAGAAGTACGGTATATCGCGCGACCGCTTTATAGTTAAGTACAAAGGCGGTAAAAAAGCGGCAGAAGGTACCCCTTACGAGAAGAAGATGAAAAACAAAGTTGAGTTCCGCTACGCTAACGATGGCGAAAACGGCGACAGCAACCCACCGGCACCACACCCAGGTTTAAAGGCCGGTTCAAATAAGTAATAAGCCTAAAACAAAAATGCCCCGCTAATTAGCGGGGCATTTTTGTTTTAAAGCGTAATGCAATGCTAAAAAAGTGGCTCACCATTGGCATCGGTAGTAAGCACTTTACTCATGTAGTTTAAAAAGGGCCGCATGCTTTTAAATACATTATTGGCATTGCTTACGAAGTTTTCTGCCAGCACTTCCTCATCGGTAAAAGAATGCACCACTAAATACTGCTTATAGCGTAGCAAATCAATTGCGGGATGGTTTTTGGCATAACCTCTGGGTGCTGTGGTAAGTTGTTCTCCTTTCAGGTTGCCAAAGGTTTTAATAAATACCTTGTTGTTTAGCAGCTTTCGCCAATCTTCGTGGTTGGCATCAATGTCTTCACGTATGCGTTTCATATCGTCGGTATTGGGCCCCCAAAAGCCGCCGGCAACAAAACTATTGCCCGGTTCTATATGGAAATAGTATCCGCCCCGTAGCTTTTTGGTTGCGCGCCTGAATCCGCCACCGAAATGCGTATTGTACGGTGTCTTATCTTTCGAAAAACGAATATCGCGGTATATACGGTGCAGGCTTTCTTTGCCGGTTGCAGTTTCAAGGTTGTCGTGTTTTTCCATAGCAAGCAGCAAGGCGTGTGCAAAAGCAATCATGTTTTCGTGTGCCAGCTGGTAACGCGACTTGTTTTTTGTAAACCACTCGCGGTTATTGTTTTTAGCCAGTGCTTTTAAAAATGCAAGCGTATTGGCGGTAATTGTAGTAAAGGCCATTTAAGTGTTTTTATCAGTATTAAAAATAATTAAGAGACTTCCTTAACAGATTGTCAAATTTCAAACAAATCTCAATAACTATTGTTTCGGCAGTAGGTGCTGCTTCTAATTAGTTTCTACCAGATATAGTTTCTGGCACATGGCGTTTCTGGTTTTGGGGTTCAGAAACGGAAGGCTCATTCTGGCTATTTTATAATCATAGCCCTGTTGTATAATTCTAAATGGTATGCCAGCCTGCCTTATTTCTTCAATACCATAATCGGTAGTTATTGCCAGCATATTTTTTTGTGCCTTGTACAGGTTTTCAAATTCTTCTTTACCCCAAACAGTTGTATCTGAAATTTGCTGCGCATAAAATACTACCGCAAAATCGGTAGGTATATTATGCATCACAAATTGCCTTTTTTCTTTCTGTGCATGTTCATGTATATACCTCCCAAAATCGTTGCGGCATTGGTATTTAAGTATAGCAGGGAAATAAAACGCACCTAATAAAAAATTAAACACAAGTATTACTAATGCAGATAACCAAAAAATATTTCTACCAGTAATGTTTAAGGCAATCCCCGTTAATTGTTTAAAGCTTAAGGTAATGCCAAAAGCCTTGTTTATAAATTGGTAAACCCTTTGGCCAATTCGTTCAGTAAAACTTAGGGGCTCGCCTAACATAAAGGCGAATACTATAGATAGTGGGTACAGTATAATAAGGCATAGCATTGATATTATCTCTGTACCTTTAAAAGCATATTGTAATAGGCACGATACAATTATTAAAGCAAACAATAGTAATGTTTGTAATGAAGTAACAAGGGTTTTGCGCTTTTGCCATTTAGTAAATGCAATAAAATTTTTTGCGGCTATTACAGCGGCCAATGGGTACACTACAAAAATGTAATGAGGTAACTGGTACTTACTTCTCATCAGCATAAACAGCACCAGGGTAAATCCGCTAACACATATAAGCTCGCCACTTTCAGCCTGCTTTATACCGTTACGTATCCAATTATACAACGTACCCAGCCATCCTGAAAAAAGGAATATTGTCCAGGGTAAAAAGGCCCAGGCTGTAGTATGAATCAAAAAAATCGGATCGGGGTTATTGTTCCACTTGTTTTCGCCGGTAATGCGCCCAAAGCTTTGTGTCCAGAAGTAGAAACGCAAACCATAAGTGCCCCACTGTTCATACAGCCCTATGCACATGGGTAACAGTAACAAAGCTATAGCCAGCAGCGGAAGTATTATGCGCCAGTTAAATACATAATTCCACTTTTTTCTTACCCATACATACAAAAACAGCGGTGCGCCTGTAGCAATAAAGCCTATTGGGCCTTTGGCCAGCATTGCCAGGCCAACCCCTAATCCAGCTAACAGTGCATGATAAGTGTTGTTTTTTTCTAAATAGGCAGCTGCCTGCCAAATAGCAAATATTACAGCACCCATCAATATGGTATCGGTACGTACATCGTTGGTAATTAAAAATACAGCCTGGCTGGTTGCTAAAATAACGGCTGCCATAGCTGCGGTAGTTACGTTATAGTACAACCGGGCAAACCTGTAAGTTGAAAAAATTGCAAGCAGCACAAACAACACCG
>JBJOOW010000497.1:0-2750 GCA_046051095.1 Bacteroidota bacterium
TCTTCCTGGGTATACAAAAGCTCCTTTTCAAGCTTACCTGTAACTACGCCCCGCTCAAAAGGTTCGCCTTCTATGTATTCTTCCCATAGGCCGTTTGGTGTTTTGCGCAACCAGTTATTTCCAATGCGGTAAAAGTTATCGCCGGCCTTTACACGCTCCAGCTTTAATGCGCTGGTGTCTTTAACCTCGGGCAACTGCGGCGCAAGCCCCCATTGTATATACGCATAGCCGCCCAGCAGCAATACCAGCACCACCAGTAACGAATATCCCAGAAACTTAAATACCTTTTTCATACCTGCGCCGCGAATTTAAGAATAGGCTACGGCTATTTTATGGTTTTTACAATGTTTACAGATTTGCCGCGTGTATCTTGTTTAACAGGTACTCCTTACCAATAATAGCTCCGCAGGTTAGTATAGCACACTCTGTTACACCCAACACCCCGTGCAGGTTAATACTCTGCCCGGTTAGGTACAGGTTTGGCACCTTGGTTTTAACCGATATCATGGTCTTCATCGGCTCGCGGTAATCTTTAGCTATGCCGTACATATTGCCATCGGTAGTACCCATATAATCGCGGTACGAGAGTGGCGTAGATGTATAATAGCTTTGCAGGTTATTTCTCAACCCGGCAAATTTCTTTTCCATTACATCCAGTAGCTTTTCCGCCTTACGGGATTTAAATGCCTGGTACGCTGCATCGCGTTCGCTTTCGGTAAGGGTTGTATTGTATGTACTCTCCCACTGTTTCACCTCATCGTACCGCATGTAGGTCATTACTGTAAATGCTTCGGCATACTCACTTTGTTTCTCCGGCACCTCTTCAAACATAGCGTACATACGGGGCCAGTCGGCATCGGTATGTTCTGCGGCAGTCCATACATCCGGGTTATCGAAATAATAATAATTACGGTTACTTAAGCGCATGGTACCGGGCTTTAGTACACCATACAAAACAAAGGTAGATACTGAATTTTCAAGCTCGCTAATTCGGTTACGGTAAGCCGGCCTTATAGCATCGGTTGGTGTTAGCTGCAAGGTTTTTGCCGGGTGCAGGTTAGATACAAATATATCCGCCTCAATCCTTTCACCAGTGGCCAACTCTACACTGGTAGCCATTCCGTTTTCTACTACTATACGCTTTACCTCATGCTTACGCAATACCTCACCACCGTTCTCTTTAATAATGCGCGCCATTTGTTTTACTATCTGGTCGCCGCCGTGCTTTACTTTGTATGCACCTTCTATATAGCTATTAACCACCAGTGCATGTATATACAAAGGGGTTTGTGGCGTACCGGCATATAGCAGGTTGGTACCGGCTAACACACGCTGCAAGGTTACATTAGCGGTTAACTGCTCCAGGTATTGCTTTACACTGGTTGTCAAAAAACCGGTCTCGCTGTAACCGTCGTCTGGCTTTAGGTTGTATAACGGTACACTATCGCAAATGCGTTTCATATCGCGGCAGTAGGTATCTACAGCTGCCGCTTCTTCAGGAAATTTATCGGTTAGTATGTGCTTAAAATTAGCATACCCAATGCCGTAAGCGTAGTCAACCGGGTCGCCATTAAACTGCACTATATCGAACCCATCTTCTGCCATACGCACAACCGGCAGGCGCTGCATTATACCCAGGTAATTAAAAATTTTATACAGGTTATCGCCGGGGGCAAGGCCACCTATGTAGTGTACGCCGGTATCGAAGGTAACACCTTCACGGCGAAAGGTTTGAAGGCTGCCACCAATCTGTTCGTTCTTTTCAATAACACAAACACGCTTACCTTCTTTACTAAGTATGGTTGCACAAACCATGCCCCCCAGGCCACTGCCTATTACTACCACATCGTATTTGTTGCTTCCACTCATAGTTACTGCACAAATTAAAAACTTTACCACGTATAAAACCTACCGGCTGCCTAAAAAAGAAAAACCAGCGCTTAGGTAAAGCGCTGGTTTTCTTTAAAATCTTACAGTACTACTAAAAGCTCAAACTGCTACTATCGTTTTTTAGTGATAGTAATGCTCTTTTTAAGCACCTTGCCGGGGTTGGCTTTTGCATATTTTGCAGATGCAAAGCGACCGGTGGCCTTGTTAAGATAAACAGTCTGTTTGTGGGTAACGGTTTTGCTTTTCTTAGCCATAAAATTGGTTTTTGGTTATTACCAAATGTAAATTAAATAGTGTCATAATGCAACGGTAACAATCCGCACATCCACAGCTACCCTACATGTTAGCTTATTGAACATGTATTGAAGGCAAAAAAGCAGAATTATACAAATGGGTAATGATCGTTATATTGCATGAATTTCTATTGACCGGTACCGGTTAACCGGTGCCGGTTGCAGGCGTAGTTACGGGGTACCGGCAATCTTACTTTCGTTAAAATTTCAGCTAAATTATTTTGCACTTAACAGCATACAAAACTGTAGCTGAAACGTTAGAGAAAATTACGCTACTGAAGTACGATAGTTTTAGCCGTGCTCTGTGTACCGGTAGAAAGCTGAAGGCTGTAAATACCCTTAGCCAGTTTAAGCTGACTGGCATTTATTTCGAGTTGTTGCTGGCCGCGTTGCATAGTGCCTTCGTAAACCTGAGTAACCCTACCTGTTGCATCACTCAGTGTAATCTTCATACTTTCTGATTTAGCCAGTTCGAAACTAATTGTAGTTGTACTACTGAAAGGATTGGGCGCAACGGTTAACTTTTTCAGAAAACCGGCATTGTTTACCTCGCGTATTGCATTAGGG
>JBJOOW010000498.1:0-5683 GCA_046051095.1 Bacteroidota bacterium
ACATGAGCAAGAAAGTTAAAAATACGGTACAGGATGAAGAACTGAACCTTATTGACGATATATTAAATAATGCGCCTAAAGAAAACCTGCATTTTATAGATCGATCGACTGAGATTGTTGAACAGATATATAGGATATTGGATAAAAAAGGGTGGAAACAAAAAGACCTTGCGGAGGCGATGAATAAAAACGAAGCCGAAATAAGTAAATGGTTTAGGGGGGGATATAACTTTACCCTAAGAACACTTGCGCATATTGAGGTTGCGCTAAATGAAAACCTGATTTATACCAAAGCCGGAAAGCAACTCGAAAACGAGTTATTAAATCGTACCGAAACAACATTTTATTCGTTCAAAAACGATACACATGTAGCTGCGTGCGATACAGAGCAATTAATACCACAAGTTACGTTTACTAACGGTACGCCTAAAGCTGCATAATGAATCAGATATTTCCGGAGAAAATAAAACTTACTACCATTAAAATGGTAAATGGCAGTATTGAATGTGCGCCGGAACTAGCAATGAAAAATCCGGTTATACATTCATTTACTACAGAGTTCGAAGCCGATTTTAGAATAAACTATGATTTAAAAAATATAACTTATTTTATTAAAGTAAAGCTACAGGCCATTGATAAAGAGCTTAAGCCAATTGCAATAAAAGCAGAGTATTCTTTTTCGTTAGCATTTACGGTTGATAACCTAAGCGACTACATAGTTGAACGAACAAATTCCGGAATAGTAGTAGAGTTGATATTAGCTGGTACTTTGATGGGTATAGCTTATTCTACCATACGCGGGATGGTTTTAAGTAGAACTGAAGGAACTATTTTGGATGGTATTATTTTACCTGTTGTAGACCCTAAGAGCTTAATTGCACATAAGGCAAGAAAGTAGATTAAACCTGTTATAGAAAAAGTCTTATACCAGTATAAATAACTATGCTGGATAAGACTTTTTTATTTATATAAGATATACGATTAGCAGGTACGCGCGTGGCCACTGCTGGTTGAGGGTAAGGCGGCGTGTGCGCGCATGGTGCTGCTTTATTTACAGATTTACGAATTGACTGATTTACTATTTAAAGGCATTGAAATATTGGTGCTTTGTAAAAACAGGCTTAACAGCTTTTAGTGCCGTGGGGCGAGGGGCGAGGGAAATACCAATACAACACCCCCCTGCCGCTGGGGCGGCGTCCCCTCTGTAGAGGGGAATGAACAGCCGCCTCACCTTATATCCCTCTGCATAAGGAGAGGGACTTAACAGCCAACAGCCGCCTCACCCTATATCCCTCTGCTTAAGGAGAGGGACTTAACAGCCAACAGCCGAATACAAGATTGCTTCGTCGCAGAGCCTCTCCCGTGGCAAGCCCGGGACCTGCGGCTCGCAATGACGGCAAGGTTTGACAAACAGCCTCACCCACCGGCCTCCCGATTCTATCGGGACAGGTTCGGCCACCTCCCTCTCCCGATAGAATCGGGATGAAAAGGGAGGTTTAGCAGCCAGCAGCCGGTTTTTAAATAATGCTAAAAAATAATATGCGGGTTGGGGCGTTATGGTGTGTGTTGTATTATTACTATACACTTAAACCCCAACCTATGCGTAAACCTATAGCTGCGTTGCTGGCAGTAATGGTATTGTTGGTAAGCCAATGTACCAAACCTAAAGAAACCAATACCGGACCGGACCCCAACCAGGTAAGTATTACCTACTACTACCTGTATAATGGCGATACCGATAGCACGTATATTGAGTACAGTGCCGCCGTAGGCCAAAGTTCGTACTACGTATCGGGCATATACGATAGTATAAGCTTTAATGGTAAAAAAGTAAATGTGTTGGGCGGGTTTGCGGTGTTAACATTTAAGGGCTTTGTAGATAGCGGCACGTTTGTGTATAGCGATGTGCTGGGCCATACGTATACACAAACAATTACCGGCTTACAAAAATACACGTTGCCCGCTGGTTTTACCGGTGTAAACAGGCACACAAACGATACTATTTACTGGGATGGCCCCGCTTACAATGGCACGCAGAACATTAAGCTAACGCTGAAACAAGGCCAGCAGGTTAACGAAAGCTTTTTTAATAATTCGGCACCCTACATAACAGTGGATAGCACCTGGATGCTACAGCATTTGCAACCGGCGTTTAACAGCCTGACCACACAACTGGAGTATATTGGCGGGGGAGGCGTTGGTAGCGGAGCACCATTGGGAAGTTCGGTAGATATACGTATACAGTCGCCGGTAAAAGTAGTGTCGGTTTACTAGGGTACGGTACCGGTTAGCTGTTCTTTCTGGCTGTTTAACCACTCGGTTGGGGTAAGAGGGGCCAGGTTGGCCAGGGCGCGGATCTGGTTGTGTTTTTCGTAGTCGGTTAGGTTGGGGTTGGCCAGTATGGTGCGTTTGGCGGTGTGGTAGTGTTGTGTGTTGCGCGCGTAGGTTATTTGCGGGGGCAGCAGGTGCGGCTTGTGTTGGGCTATGTAGTCTATAATGCCTATCTCGGCCTTGTTGGCAAACTTAATTTTTACGGTGTGGGGCGCGTGTTGGTAGTCGCCACATATTAACTGGTGCTTAATGCGTTGTGCAGCGGCGTAGGTAAGTCGGCGGGCGGCATCCTTGCGGGGCTCTTCGAAATAATACTTACCGGTGGTGGCAAAGTAGTTAGGCCCCAGGGCTATGATGTATTCTTCTTCGGGTGTGGCAAGGGCCAGCTTGTGTTTATCGGCGTTTAGCTGCTCTGCAATGGCTATGCGCTCTTCGGTGTAGTGTTGCAAGGCCAGTAGTATTATCTGCCCATCTAACCGGTCGAACAGCTTACCGCCGTCGAGGTAGCGGCCGCATTTTATACCATCGAAACAGAGTTTTAAATCCTCCAGCTTTAAAAAATAATACTGCTGCATAATCAGCTTAACGGTTTCGGCAAGCTGGTAATCGTTCATGCTTTTGCCCACGTTGAAAAACGCTATTAGCTGGGCCACAATTTTTACCAGTATGGCAGCGGCCACGGCCTCGCCATGTTGTTTTTTAAGTAAAACCAGTGTGCTGCCCGGGCTCTGCAGGGCCTGCTGTATGCTGGTTATGCTGATATTGCTGAAGTACTGCGTCGGCCGCGCTAACAATAGCTGTGGTGTTTGCTCCGGTACGTTGCTTACGGGCAGGGGGGTGCTCATGTGTTTTGGGTTTAGTGGTTAACCAATTGCGGAAATGCTTTTTCCATTCGGAGAAGGTGGTGTGTGCTTTTTCGTCGATAGCCAGCAGGGCGTTAAACTCGTTGCAATCGTTGCGTGTTAGCGGGCGGCGCACCAACAACTCAATGTTTTGCTTGTCGAGTTCGCCTTCATCAGAAAAAATTTTTTCAGCAAATTTTTCATGCCCGGCCTGTAGTAGAAGAAGAGATACGTTAGTATCTCTATTTTCTTTCTTCTCTTCTTCTGCACGCACCAAGTGTGCTTCAAGCAGATTATTAGCAGCCATTTGCTTCAGGGCTTTAGCCTTACCGCCTTTGCGCGCACGTTCAACATTAACTACATACTTTGCAATCTGTTCGACACGTACCTGTGCACATACTTTATTAATAAGGTTACCGTTGGGGTCGGTTACAAATTTTTCGAGAATGGTATCCAGTTGCAAATCGCAGTTGATGCGCGCAATTTTTTTGAGCTTTCGGTTATCGTTAGGCAGGTGGCCGCGTTTCCATTGTTCGGCTATCAGCAACATAAAACCGCCGAGTTCGGCGGCATCCATGTGCGTAGTGCCTGCTAACAGGTCGCTCCAGAAGACCGGCATCCACATTAGCTCTATGTTTGGTTCGTTCATATTAAGTATAAGTTAAAGTGTAAAAAAACCACCCTCCGGCTCGCAAAAAGGGAGAGCTTAACAGCCACCTCACCCTAAATCCCTCTCCTACAGGAGAGGGACTTAACAGCCAGCAGCCGTTGCATTTCGATCAGTAATTATGTAAATCAGTAAAGGCAACCACCTCGTCTCCGCTAAGCGGAGCCACTCCTCCTTAAAATACCGCCGTGCTGCGGCGAAGGAGGAGAGTTTAACAGCCACCTCACCCTAAATCCCTCTCCTATAGGAGAGGGACTTAACAGCCAGCAGCCGTTGCATTTCAATCGGTAATTATGTAAATCTGTCAATCTGTAAATAAGTACTACACCAACAAATTGCTGGCTTCTATCACTTTTTCTGTGAGGAGTTGTCGGTCGGTATCGTCTATAGCAAAGCGGATGATGTGGATGTTTTTGTAGTAGCCGCCATCGGGTAGCCAGGGTAGTTCATCATCGGTTGCGGCGCTTATCCATTGTGTTTTGCAGGCACCGGTATCGGCAGCGGGTGCGTGTTTGCGTATGGCGGGCAGCTCGCTGCGGTAAGGGCAGTAGGCTACCAGCTCGGCATGTTGTGCACCGGTTAGTATGGCATTGCTCACCAGTTGCCAGTAGTAGGTTTCGCCGTCGGGGTGTTCTTCGCGCACCTCATCTATGTTGGTGCAATCGGCCAGCTGACAAAAACTTTTCATGGTAAAAGGGCATTTAACTTCTACTACGGTAGCACCGGTGTCGAATTTTTGCATATCGGGGGTGCCTGCCCAAAAGCTGCCGTGTACCGGGTGGGCAATGGTTTGCATATTAAACCAGTAACCGGCACCCAGTAGTTGAAAGGCGCGGTGTTGCAGCACGCGGCCCCAGGCCATAGGGCGTGTATCGGTACCGGTGGCCAGTGTGCGGCCCAGCCGGCGCTCCATATTTTTTTCGGCTATGTAGGTAAAGGCCGGTTTGCCGAAGGAGATGTTATCGCGGCCCAGGCTCATAAGCCGGGCTATGCTGCCCGAGGTGAAACGTCCGGTGCGTTGTTGGTTGGTGGTTGCGTTAGTTGTTTGCATGGTTGGTTGATTATAGATTAGAAAATTGAAGATTAAAGATTGAGATAGCGTTACATTACTTTGCGGTTGCCTATTTTGCCATAGGCGCTTTCTACAATGGCGTCGACGGTAGCGCGGCAGTCGTGCTGGCGGTTAAGGGCATCGGCAAAGTGCATGGCCTCGGTTATTGCCGCCGTATCGGTGGCCGAGTGCTGGTAAAAGCTAAGTGTAATTACGTAGCGTTTTTGTTTGGGTGTGTTTTGCGTGGTGGTTGTCATATGGTTTAGTGTTTAATATGAAAAGAAAAACCAACCGGTTATCTCATAGGGGGCGCCTGTCTTCCTCTCCCCCTTGTAGCTTTGTTCGGGCGCGGCATTTCTGTGTGGCCGGTTGGTTTGGTTGTTGGTAGGTTGGGAAAAAGGGGAACCAGTAAATACAACACACCCCTGCCGCTGGGGCGGCTGTTCATCCCCTCTCAAGAGGGGATGAACAGCCACCTCACCCTAAATCCCTCTCCTTAAGGAGAGGGACTTAACAGCCGGGGTAGTGCTATAATCAATAAAATGGTGACCGGTGGATCGGGTAGGTTAATCAGCTAATACAAGATTGCTCTGTAGCAGAACTTACATCCGGAGTGAGCAAATGCCGGGAACAGTTAGTAGTATTTCAGTAAATCTGTAATTCAGTCAATCCGTCAATCAAATCTGCCTGCCACCATGGCAACCTCTGTGGGGGTACAGAGGTGCCGGTGGTTATCACAGCCAGGCGGGCTTGGATGGGCTGTGTTTACCCGGCAGCGGCCGCTGCCGGTAC
>JBJOOW010000499.1:0-3190 GCA_046051095.1 Bacteroidota bacterium
TAATACCACTGGTCGATATACATGGTGCTAAGGGTGGCATTTACAAGTGTGGTATCGGGGCCACCGTTGATGCTGCGGGTAATTTTAAAGCTTTTCAGTAATCCATCGGGGCCGGTTTTAGAGGCGTTTACATCTACCCCCCAGGTGGTATCGCGGGGAAATGAACGATACACCGATTGATAGGTAACAGAATCTGACCGAACCCTGAAGCCTATGGTAGGGTAAGGGTTACCACCGGTAGAACATGACGAAACCCAGAACAGTATACCTGTAACCGCTACTACTACCAACGTGCTGAAAAAACCTTTATTCATTTAAACTGTATTTGCGGCGCAAACATAAGTTATACGCCCGATATTAAAACACCTGTTACTAACGCTTTAGCAAAACAATATTGTGTTGGGGTTAATCTACCCGGCCAACCCTGTAAAAGTGACGCTTGTAATACGGCTCATCTTTATCGCTTATAATTACCCCTGCCTGCGTGGTAGCATGGGCAAACTTGCCATTTTGCAAATAGATAGCCACATGCGATACGCGGCGTTTTTTAATTACAAAAAACACCAGGTCGCCTTCCTCGGCATCGTTATAATTTTTTTTAGAAACCCTGCACTGGGTGTATATAGAACCCGAACTGCTGTTAAGCCGGTGGCCATAGTACTTTTCGTACAGCATATTTACAAAGTGCGAGCAGTCTATACCCTTGTTACTATTGCCACCATAGCGGTAGCAGGTTTTGTACCAGCGGTAAACTTCGTAGTACACTTCGGGGCGCTTGGCCTGGCTAAGGTCTATGCCCTTATCCCTAAAAAACGAATCTACTTTCAGCGAATCCAGATCGGCAGGGAAACCGGAAACAACCACCGGATTATCTACCAGTGTACTATCCTGTGCATGTATGCTACCTATTGCCAAAACGCTAAATAACAAAGGCAAAAACAACGCTTTCCCCCCCGCGGCGCGTAAGGCGATAACCTGCCCTGCCCGCTTAAGGGCTTTATTTATATAACCTACAACCATTAAACTCTAATTTTTAGTAGCTAAGCGGCTATTGCGGTAACCGTAAGCAAAATACACAATAAAACCTACCAGCAACCAAAGCAGAAAACGTTCCCAGTTACTGGTGCCAGATTCGCATAACAGGTAGCTGCAGGCCAACATACCCAGCACAGGTATAAGCGATAGTTTTTTCCAGAATGAAATTATTGTAACACCTATACAAAGCAGCAAAAACATCCATAGCATAAACTGTGTTCTAAACGCTCTCCAACCCAAGTTGTATATTTTGTTATAATCTAAACCCGAAGTACGCATTACTTCTTTGAACTGCTCGGGCTTTACCAATTTAAAGTGTGCCAAAACAGAATCCTTTACTGAAGATGGCACATACGTTAGATTATGCTGTTCAAGTATATTTTTTTGCAACAATAACTGATCACTAACAGGCAACTCCTCAACAACTTCCGAGGCAGATTTTACTTGCCTAACCTTAAAATAATCGTTGATATTATCGTAGTTGTAATTAAAAATAAGTACAAGGCCAACTACAAATAATAATGGCATAATGTAGCGCGAGTTGATATAGGTAACCTTAAATTTGCTCTGTGGCGGGTTATCATACAGGCTCATACGTAGTACGCCTCCGCACACCAGTACAAAGGCAAACAGCGTACCTACACTGGTAAGGTCTATTACCACATTCATGTTTAAAAACAAGGCAGGTATAGCCACCACAGCACCGGTTAGTATTGTGCTGAATGAAGGAGTACGGTACTTAGGGTGAATTTTAGAAAACACCGGAGGCAAAAGCCCATCGCGGCTCATAGCCATCCATATACGCGGCTGGCCAATTTGAAACACCAGCAACACACTGGCAGTGGCAATTACAGCGCTAATAGCTACCACACCTGCCAGCCAGTTAAGGTTAACCTCTTGAAAAACAAAAGCCAGCGGATCGCCAACATCCAGCTTGCTGTAGTTAACCATACCGGTTAATACTAAAGCCAGCAGTACATAAATTACGGTGCAGATAATAAGGGAGTATATCATTCCCCGTGGCAGGTCGCGCTGCGGGTTTTTACATTCTTCTGCCGTGGTAGAAATTGCATCGAACCCTATGTAGGCAAAAAATACAGCGGCAGTACCTTTTAGTATGCCGCCTATACCATTAGGTAAAAACGGATGCCAGTTGGCAGGTTTAATATAGAAAGAACCAACGGCTACTACCAAACCAATTACCACAAGCTTAAGCGCCACCATCCAGTTGGCCGAGTTTTTCGACTCCTTAATACCTATATAGGTTACCCATGTTATTATGCAAACAATAACAAAGGCCGGTATATCGCATATAAACTTAAAGCTGCCAATGGCAGGGGCCGTTTCCCAGGCAAGCTTAGCGACAGGGCTGGCCATGGCCTGTGCTGTCCAGTAGTCCATAGTTATATAGGCCGGCAGGTTAATGCCAAAGCCCTCGAGCAACGTAGTAAAGTAATCGCTCCAGCTAATAGCTACGGCAATGTTGCCAATAGCATATTCCATCAGCAGGTCCCACCCTATTATCCAGGCTATCAGCTCGCCAAAGGCTACATACGAATAGGTGTAGGCACTGCCGCTTACGGGCACCATGCTGGCAAACTCGGCATAGCACAGGGCCGAAAAACCACAGGCCACCGCCACAAACAGAAAAAGGAAAATAATACCGGGGCCGCCGTCAAAACTGGCCTTACCAATTGTAGAGAATATACCCGCACCAACAATAGCGGCTATACCAAAGGCCGTAAGGTCGCGCACGCCAAGCGTTTTAGCCAGGGCATTGCCGCCTTCGCCATCGCCATAACCCTGCTCGGCATCCTGCAATACCTTTCCAATATCCTTTTTGCGGAATAAATCGGCCATTTAGTTACTGTTAGTTGGGCTAAATATAAAAGCAAATCTGAAATAGAGGGAATTAAAGCCCTGCCTGTAGAAAACTAACAGCAGCTTTGAAAGCTACTTATCCTCATCCCATTCTTTCATATCATAATCGAGCTTGCCGCCCCAAAGCTGCATTTGGCGTAGTATAGCAGCCTGCCGGCCTAGTACATAACCCGATGGCGCACCGGCGTTAAATTTTAACGGATTAGGTAAACAGGCAGCAATTAAAGCCGCCTGACCAGGTGTAAGGTTTTTGGCATGGGTATGAAAATAAGCC
>JBJOOW010000500.1:0-5761 GCA_046051095.1 Bacteroidota bacterium
ACCCACACCGGTGCCGGGAAACTCGGTAGGTTTATGCAAACGCTGAAACACGCCAAACAATTTGCCGGCATATTGTAAATCGAAGCCTACACCGTTATCTTTTATGTAATAAACAGTTTGCCCGTTTTGCTCGGTACAGCCTATTTCTATTAGTGGGTTTTCGCGGTTTTTAGAGTACTTAACTGCGTTGGATAGTAAGTTGGCCCATACCTGTTTTATAAGCACATGGTCGCACTCGGCAGGTTTTAAATCTTTCAGGCTAATCATAGCCGCCAGTTTGTTGGTGCTAAAGCGCATCTCATCAATAACAGCGGCTACAATATCGTTCATATCTACACTACGCTTAACCAGGTTAGCGCGGCCCAGGCGTGCAAGGTTTAGCAAATCGTTAACCAGCTCGCCCATGCGGGTGGCATTGCGTTTTATTACCTGCAGTGTTTGCAGGCCATCGGCATCCAGTTTGTGGCGGTAATCATCTAACAACACCTGCGAGAAACCATCGATAATGCGCAGTGGCGCCATTAAATCATGACTAACCGAGTAGGTAAATGCTTCCAGTTCCTTATTGGCATTTTCCAGTTCGGCAGTGCGTTCTTTCACTTTCTTTTCCAACGAATCGTTCATGGCTTTAACAGCCGACTGTGCCGAGCGATAGCGGGTAGTATCGGTAGCGGTAATACACAAACCTGTTACTACGCCTTTATCATCTTTTATACTATCCAGTTTAACGTGGTACCAGCACTCAACCCCATCGCGGCGTTTGTAACGATCTTCGTACATATAACCGGTACCGGCCAGGCAAGTATCAATTATTACTTTCCCTTTAGTACGGTATGCCGGTGGAAGTAAATCGGCAAATAAATCGCCGGGGGTTAGCGTACGCTCAAGTTCTATACCGGCCCATTCGTCGGCCACACGGTTAGCCATAGTAATACGGCCTTCGGTATCAAGCAGTATAAAAGCAGAGTCGGTACTGCCCAAAATAAATTTCAAAATGTTTTCTGACCGCTGTAGCATTTCTTCGGCGCGCTTGCGTTCAGATATATCCTGCGCAATGCACATAACGGTACCAATACTGCCATCGGCTTCGCGCTTAGCCGATATCAGCATTTTTATCCATACCACCGATTTATCACGAACTATATAACGTTTCTCTATTTCGTAGCTATCGGTACTACCATTAAGCATTAGTTGGGCTTTGGCATAAGCCATTGGTATATCATCGGGGTGTGTAAACCGGTTGTAGTGGGTGCCTATCAACTCATCGCGGGTATAACCTACCAGTTTACAAAAAGCATCGTTAGCATCAGATAGCAGGCCATCGGGGGTACCCCATACAATACCCAACATAGGGTTATCAATTACCATTCGTCCCTGCTCTTCTTTTTCCAATACCATACGCCGCAAAATATGAAATAATATGCTTTATGTGCCAATGCAAAACCGATTATTTACCAAAAAAATTAAGCACAATAAAAACGTTAAAACACTAATTGATTTGGCACAAGCTACAGTCTTTAAAAAACGATAGGGCAAGAGGTAGATATACCCCTTGCCCTATCAATAATTATATAACTACAACTTATGCGCGGCGTATGTTGGCCGACATGTTGTTGTTGGTAGTATTACTGTTTAGTTGTTTTTCGGCACCGGTTAGCAGTTCTTCAAAAATCTCTACTTTCTGCTCAAGCTTACGGTAGGTGGTAATAAACTCGTAGTAGCTTTTGTTACCGTAGCGCTCTATAGTTTCTTCGGTAATAGGCACATCGGTAGCAATAAGAAAAGGCAATTCTATTTTCATTACATCGCAAAATCTTTTTAGTGTTTCGAGGCGTGCGTTGCTGGCACCCTGCTCAAGGCAGCTATATGCCTGCTGGGTTATGTTCATAGAAGCTGCAATTGCAGTTTGTTTCCAGCCACGTACTTCTCTGATTTTTCTGATTCTTGAGGCAATGGTCATAGTTATTAAGTTTTGGGTTTGTGTTGTAAATAATTATGCTTGTTTATTACCAATTAAGTGCCGTTTATTAACACAATATACACACTTTACACAAGCAACTGCAAATCAGATAATTAAACATATTAACCACCGTTTTATGTGTTGTATAGTAAAAAGAAAACCCTACCAAATCGAAAAAACTGATTTTCAATTTGGTAGGGTATACAAGTTGCAGTCTGTGCAATACAAGTAAAAATACAGGTTGCAACAGATGATGCACCAGTTAAAGCTGGTACAGAATCGGTTACAGGTTTACTTTTTCAAAAACTTAAAGTTTTTGCCGGGGTAGTGTGCCATAGGGCCCAGCTCCTCCTCTATACGTATCAGCTGGTTGTATTTGGCTATCCTGTCGGTACGCGATGCCGAGCCGGTTTTTATCTGGCCGCAGTTAAGGGCAACTGCCAGGTCGGCAATGGTTACGTCTTCGCTTTCGCCGCTGCGGTGGCTCATTACCGAGGTGTACGAGTTGCGGTGCGCCAGGTTTACGGCGTTTATGGTTTCGGTTAGCGAACCAATCTGGTTAACTTTAACCAGTATAGAGTTGGCGGTGTTGCTATCTATACCCTGTTGCAGGCGGTTAACGTTGGTAACAAACAGGTCGTCGCCTACCAGTTGTACTTTGCTGCCTACTTTTTCGGTAAGCAGTTTCCAGCCTTTCCAATCGTCTTCGGCCATGCCATCTTCTATACTTAGTATAGGGTATTTTTTGCACCAGTTGGCCCAGTACTCTACCATCTCTTCGCTTTTCAGCTTTTTGCCGTTGCTTTTGTGGAAGTGGTACACCTTGGCTTTTTCATCGTAAAACTCGGTGCTGGCGGCATCCATAGCTATGTAAATATCTTTACCGGGTTTGTAGCCGGCGGCCTCTATAGCAGCCAGTACGGTTTCTATAGCTTCTTCGTTGCTGCCAATTTCGGGCGCAAAGCCACCTTCGTCGCCCACATTGGTTGAGTATTTTTTCTTTTTAAGTACGGCTTTCAGGTTGTGGAATACCTCTACCCCCATGCGTAGTGCCTGGCTAAAGGTATCGGCACCTACGGGCATAATCATAAACTCCTGAAAATCGATTTTGTTATCGGCGTGTGCACCACCGTTTAATATGTTCATCATAGGTATAGGCAGGGTGTTGGCGTTTACACCGCCTACGTAGCGGTATAAAGGCATGCCCAACTCCTCGGCAGCAGCGCGTGCTACCGCCAGCGATACTGCCAGTATAGCATTGGCACCCAGCTTTGCTTTGTTAGGGGTACCATCCAGCAACAGCATTATCTGGTCTACTGCATTTTGCTCAAATATGCTAAGGCCTTCTATCTCTTTAGCAATGGTGGTGTTAACGTTGTTTACCGCCTTTAGCACACCTTTGCCCAGGTATTTCTTTTTATCGCCATCGCGTAGTTCTACAGCCTCGTGCTTACCGGTGCTGGCACCCGATGGTACAATAGCACGGCCCAGCGTGCCATTAGAGGTTACTACATCAACTTCTACCGTTGGGTTGCCGCGGCTATCGAGCACCTGGCGGGCATGTACTTTGTGAATTTGAGCCATATTGATTTTAGATTTTGGAAATGTGATTTTGGAATTTTTAAATACTTAAAACAATACCAGTAAAATGCTGCGCGAACATAAAAGAAACAGTAGAATTTGTTATAAAAAACTAAAGCTTTGCATACCTGGTTATTACATCGGGCTTTTGCTTAACAAGCCACTTTAATTTGCCGGCTTGTTGCTCTGCTACAACTTCAAAATTTACCGAATTGTTTATTAAAAAAGCTTCGGATGATTGCTGAAGGGCTGATTTGAGTAGTGTAAACGAACGAATAAAACGGTCGCGGATTTTTTGGGGATCGACATTATGACCACCCTGAGCCACCCGAAATTTTACACGTAATTCATTCAGCGTAGAATTTTCGGTAAAAACAAAGTACAAATAGGTTTTGTACCCTTTTAGCTTTGCCAGTTTAAGCATTTCAATTTTCGACTGGTGCGACATTACCGTTTCAAAACAGAACGATTGCCTGCTTTCAAATAGCTTTTCTACCAGATAAGAAGCAACGAAAGATGCGACGTAAGAGTTAATTTCGGTAGCTACTACACGTAATATACCACTTTGTAGAGAAATGAAATTTAAGTCTTGTCTGCCAATTTTTTTAAATAGACCTGAGCTGAAAATATGCTGCTTAAATTCCTCTTCAGACACTTTAACCCTGTACGCATTAAAGTTAAAGTAGAAATCTTTCCTAAGGCCGGCTTCAATTCTATCTGCACTAACATACAACTCGGTATGAATAATGCCTTTATTTCTTAAGTGTTGGAAAAGTGAACTTTTACCCGAGCCATTTGGGCCAGCAAATAATCTGAACCGGGGCATTATTTCTTTAATATTTTCTCGATATCGGCTGGTGTAGCTTCTACTTTTTTATTACTTCTATATACCAGGTAGAATTTACCATTTTCATAAATCACAACCGGTAAATCCTTTTTAAAGGCCCGCCTTTTTGCTGCAACTACGGCCCCATCTAACTTACCAACCAAACTTTTTTTTGCTATACGCTTTTTAGCAGTAGCAGCTTTACTTTTCATACAATAAAGATAGTGATAAACTACTTACAAGACAACCACGATTTACTATACTACAGGCCGTTAAAGAGCCAAGAATGTTCTACTTTTCGTACTTAACTAATTTTTGCAGCCGGTTATCGGCAGCGCCTTTAATGGCTATATATACTTCGGGCTTTTTGTTGTTGTTAGAGTCGGCCAGCCAGGTATCGGCTATTATACCGGTGCGTACATCTTTAAATACGGTATCGGTTTTGTTGGCAGCACCGCGGCGCAGTATGGCTACCTCGCCTTTAGTGGCCGGTCCGCCAAAAGCAATTACATCGTACACCAGTGTATCGGTAACGGTTAGTGTTTTATGAAACTCGTACGAGCTTTCGAACCCTAACTGCATGGTGGTATCCATGGCAATAGCCAGTGTATCGAGGTGGCCGAGAACAGGGGTTTTATCTTTGTTGCCAGAAGAGCAAGACGATAGACAACAGACGATAGACAATAGATAAAACAGCCTTTTCATACAGTAACCTTAGTTAGATTTCATATCGGCGATAAACTGATCGAACAGGTAGCGCGAATCGTGCGGGCCCGGAGAGCTCTCGGGGTGGTACTGTACGCTGAAGGCTTTTTTACCTTTTATGCGTATACCTTCTATTGTGTTATCGTTCAGGTTTACGTGTGTAATTTCTACCGTGTCCGATTTTTCGATTGCCTCGCGCGACACCTCGAAACCGTGGTTTTGCGAGGTTATTTCGCTACGGCCGGTTATCAGGTTTTTAACCGGGTGGTTAATACCGCGGTGGCCGTGGTGCATTTTATACGTAGGTATGTTGTTGGCCAAAGCCAGCAACTGATGGCCCAGGCAAATACCAAATATTGGTTTGCCGGCGGCTTGTATCTGGCGTACGGTGTTTATGGCATAATCCATAGGTGCCGGGTCGCCGGGGCCGTTGCTTATAAAGTAACCATCGGGGTTAAATTGCTGCATTTCGGCAAAAGGGGTTTTGGCGTTAAACACCTTGGCGTATACGCCGCGGTCGGTAAGGCACTTTAATATGTTCTCTTTTATACCACAATCAAGCACAGCTACTTTAAGTGCGGCGCCCTCGTTGCCATAAAAGTAAGGTTGGCCGGTGGTTACGCTTTGTGCAAGGTCAAGCCCATCCATGTTAGGTGCGCCGGCCAGTTTGCTTTTCAGCGCTTCTACAT